>NZ_QODJ01000049.1:0-50219 GCF_009935965.1 Pseudomonas sp. L13 | reverse complement strand
TTTTGCGCTTTTCAAAAGTGAGCCGCTGTCAGAGCGGAACCCTAGGTGGCCGTTACCGCAGGAATGGATATGTACACGGTCCAACTATATTGACTGTTAGGCCGTCTTCGCAGGCAAGCCAGCTCCCACATTTGGATCCTGGGCGCCAGGGAGGTAGGCGCCGGCTGTCAGGCCGTCACGGGAGCAAGCTCCCTCGCCACAGGTCCAGCGTCGGCTCTGAATTGTGTAGATACCTATGGCCATAGCAGGCACGCCAGCTCCCACATTGGATCGCAGTGCCTGAGCTAAATCCGTCGACGGCGGTTGAGTTGGGGGATGGCGGTTTGGGGGGCTTCTGCGCGCGGGGCCTGCGCCACTGTTTTTGCGGCCAGTTGCGCCAGCGTGGGCTGGCTGAACAGGGTGCGCGCGTCCACGTCCAGCCCGGCCTTGCGCAGGCGGGCTACCAGGTTCACGGCCAGTAGGGAGTGCCCGCCCAGTTCAAAGAAGTGGTCATGGCGCCCTACCCGTTCGAGCTTCAACGCCTCGGCCCAAATCTGGGCCATCAGGGTTTCCACCTCGCCCACTGGCGCTTCGTAGGCTCGGCTAAGCACGGCCTCCAACCCTGGCGCCGGCAGGGCCTTGCGGTCGAGTTTGCCGGCGGGGTTGAGGGGCAGTGCGTCGAGTTGCACGAAGGCGGCCGGCACCATGTATTCCGGCAGGTGCTCCAGCACATGCTCACGCAAGGCTTGCAGGCTCGGCGCCTGGCCGCGCAGGGTGAAGTAGGCCACCAGGCGCTCATCGCAAATCAATACGGCCACCTCGTGCAACGCCGGGTGGGCGGACAGGCGCGCTTCGATCTCGCCCAGTTCCAGGCGCACGCCGCGCAGTTTGACTTGGAAGTCGTTGCGCCCAAGGAATTCAAGATTGCCGTCGGGCAGGTAGCGCACCAGGTCGCCGGTGCGATACAGGCGGTCGCCAGCCACGAAGGGGCTGTCGATAAAACGTTCGGCAGTCAACTGCTCCAGGCCCAGGTAGCCACGGGCAACGCCGACGCCGCCGATGTGCAGTTGGCCGCTGATGCCCATGGGCACCGGTGCATCGTGGGCGTCCAACACGTACAGGCGGGTGTTGTTGATGGGGCGGCCAATCGGCAGTTGCAGGGCGGGCACCGGCGCGCCGGGTTCGAGGGTCCAGGCGCTGCTGTCCACCGTGGCTTCGGTGGGGCCGTACACGTTATGCAAACGCACCCTGGGCAAGCGCGCCTGTACGCCTCGGGCCAGGGCGGCGGTAAGTTCGCCCCCGCCGCACAGCACATCGGTGAGGCTGGTGCACAGGGCCGATGCGTCCAGGTCGAGAAACTGCTGCAACATGGCGGGCACGAACTTGATCACGCTGATCTGCTGCGTGCGAATCACTTGCGCCAGATACGCCGGCTCGCGGTGCCCATCGGGCCGCGCCAACACCAGGCGCATGCCGTTGCTCAACGGCCAGAACAGCTCCCACACAGAACCGTCGAAGCTGAATGGCGCACGCTGCAACAAGGCGCCGCCTTCGGCGTTCGGGCACAGCTGCGAGCCCCACTGCAGCAGGTTGCCCAGGCCATGATGCTCGATCATCACGCCCTTGGGTGTGCCGGTGGAACCCGAGGTGTACATCACGTAGGCGAGGTTGGCGACGCTCAAGCCGGGCACTTGTGGGTTGTCGATCGGTGCATGGTTCCAGGCGCAGTGGTCGAAGTCGATCAGCGGGATCGAGACATCACCCAACACGTCGCGGGTGGCGGCCTGTACCAGCAGCGCCACCGGCTGGCTGTCGGCAAGCATGTAGGCCAGGCGCTCGCGTGGGTAACCGGGGTCGAGGGGCACATAGGCACCGCCCGCCTTGAGAATGCCCAGCAAGCCCACCACCAAGTCCAACCCACGCTCTACGCACAACGCCACCCGAGCGTCGGGCTGTACGCCGTGCTCGCGCAAGTGGAAGGCCAGTTGGTTGGCGCGTTCGTTGAGCTCGCGGTAGGTCAATGCCTGCTCATCCGTCTGCACCGCGATGGCATCGGGGATTCGCCGCGCATGGGCTTCAAACAGCGCTTGCACGGTCAACGTGTGGGGGTAGTCGGTGGCGGTCGCGTTGAGGTTCACCAGTAGCCTGTGCAGTTCGCTGGAGGGCAACACTGGCACCTCGCGCAGTGGCATTTTCGGCGTGTTTTCCAGTGCGTCCAACAGGCCATTCAGCACGGTGTCCAAGTAGTCCAAGACCCGTTCAGCGCCGACTGCCCGCGGCGTCTTGGCCTTGAGCCGCAAGCCACTGCCCAGGTCGTCCACCGTGAGCATCAACGGGTAACTGAGGATGTCTTCACTGCTGAGCAAGGCAATGCCCGGCACCAGGTTCAGCTCGGGGTCGGCCGAGGTGTGACGGTAGTTGAGCAGGCTGTTGAACAGCCCGGTCACCCCACTGCAGCGCTGGGCCAATGCCAGCGACGCCTGTTCATGGGCGAGCAAGGCACTCAGTTGCGCGTGGGTGTCGTGCAGCGCCTGCGCCACGTTTTGCCCGGCCAGGCGCAGGCGCAGCGGCAAGGTGTTGATGAACATGCCCAAGGCCCGCTCGGCGCCCTCGCCGGCTTGCAAACGGCCGAGCAGCACGGTGCCGAACACCACGTCTTCGCGGCCCGCGACACGGCTGAGCACCTGGGCCCAGGCCAGGTGGAACAGGCTCGCAGCACTCACCCCCAGGGCGCGGGCCTGGCTGCGCAGGCGCAGATTGAGCGTGTCGCTGAGCGCACGCTGCGCCTCTTCGGTTTCGTCGCGATTGGCCTGGCGCTCCTGCAGGCCGAACGCCAAGGTCGGCTCACCCACATCCGCCAGACGCGCTCGAAAGAATGCCTCGTGCGTTGCCTGACGAGCCGTTGAACGGGCCTGCGCCACCATGTTGCGATAAGGCACGGGCGCGGGCAGTTGCGCCTGTTGGCCCAGCAAATGGGCGCGAATCTCGTCCACCAGCAGCGTGGTCGACGTGGCATCGTTGACCAGATGATGAAAGCGCAACCTGGCGACCCAGCGCGGGTGCTGGGGCTCCTCGGCGTAATCCAGGGCCATCAGCGGCGCCTGGCGCAAGTCCAGCGGTTGCGCCGGTTCGCGCAGCGGTTCGACCCGCAACTGCGCCTGGCGCCACACCACCTGCATCGGTTGTTCAAGGGCATCCCACGCCAGGCTGGTGCGCAAAATATCGTGGCGATTGATCACCTGTTGCAGGGCACTGGCAAAGGCCTCCAGTTGCTCGCGGTGCGCAAAGCTGAACAGCGCTTGTTGCTGATACGGGTCATGCGTGTCGGTGAGGTGGTGGTAGAGCAACCCTTCCTGCAACGGCGCCAGCGGGTAGATGTCCTGCACATTGGCGGCGCCACCGGGGATGCCGGCGACGATGCGGTCGAGGCTGGTTTGGTCAAGTTCGGCCAGGACGAGCAAATCCTGGGTGATATGGGTGCAACCGGCCGGAATTCGATTGGCTGGCACCGCCTGTTCGTGGCCGACACACGCCGCCGCCAACGCCGCCAACGTCGGCTGGCCGAACAGCACCTGCACATCGGCGCGCAGGCCGGCCTCGCGCATGCGCTGCACCAGTTGCACCGCCAACAGCGAATGCCCGCCCAGCTCGAAGAAATGGTCATGGCGGCCCACTGGCTGCACGTGCAGCAACTCAGACCAGATCTGCGCCAGTATGGTTTCCACGCCCTCCTGTGGCGCTTCGAAGCGACGGGTAATAAAGGCTTCCTGGGTCGGCGCCGGCAAGGCTCGGCGGTCGAGCTTGCCGTTGGCGGTGAGGGGCAAGGCGTCGAGGCGCACGTAAGCCGCGGGCAGCATGTAGTCCGCCAGCGTGGCTTGCAGGTGGGTGCGCAGTGCTTCGATTTCCACAGGCTGACGTGGCACAAACCACGCCCACAATTGCCCGTCGCGAAACTGCACCACTGCATCCTGAAGCGCCGGATGGCTGACCAGGGCCGACTCGATTTCTCCCAGTTCGATGCGCACGCCACGGATTTTCACCTGGTCGTCGTTGCGCCCCAGGTAGTCGAGATTGCCGTCTGGCAGCCAGCGCGCCAGGTCGCCAGTGCGGTACAGGCGAGCGCCGCTGAAAGGGTCGTCGAGAAAACGTTCGGCACTGAGTTGCGGACGGTTCAGGTACCCCCGCGCCACCCCCTTGCCGCCAACGTACAACTCCCCCGCCACGCCAATCGGCACCGGGCGTTGTTGCGCGTCCAGCAGGTAGATGTGGGCATTGGCGACCGGCGCGCCGATATGCAACGGCTGGCCCACCTCGACACGTCCCGAGGTCGCCACCACCGTGGCTTCCGTGGGGCCATAGTTGTTCACCACCGCGAACGTCTGTGCCTGGGTGAAGGTGCGCAGGCGGTCGCCGCCGATCAGCAAGGTGCGCAAGGTGGGATGCCCCTGCCCCTGGCTGAACGCATATTCGGCCACAGGCGTGGGCAGGAAACACACCTGCAACGGTTGCGAGCGCCACCAGTGAAGCAACGCGTCGATATCTTCCGCGCCCTCCTGGGCCGGTGGCAGGTGCAAGGTCGCGCCCACGCACAACGCCGGCCAGACCTCCCAGGCCATGGCATCAAAACCGAAGCCGGCGACGCTGGCGGTGTGGCTGCCCGCGTGCAGGTCGAACGCCTGGCAATGCCAGTCCACCAGGTTCGACACGCTGTGGTGTTCAACCATCACGCCCTTGGGCAAGCCGGTGGAGCCCGAGGTGTAAATCACATAGGCCAGGTTCGACGGCGTGACTGCGACTTGAGGGTTGCTATCGATGGACGCATTGCCAGGCTCCAGCGCGATCACCGGTACCGTCGAGACGGGCAGGCGCTGGCGTAAATCGCGCTGGGTCAGGATGGCCACGGGCGCGCTGTCGTGCAGCAGATACTCCAGGCGTTCGGCGGGATGGGCCGGATCCAGCGGCACGTAGCAGGCGCCGGACTTGAGGATCGCCAACAGCCCCGCCAGGGTGTCAAGGCCACGCCGGGCCAGGATCGCAACGCGGTCATCGGGCTGTACGCCGAGCGCCACTAGTTGATGAGCCAGTGCATTGGCCTGGCGGTTGAGTTGGGTGTAACTCAGGGAGCGGTCCTGATACACCGCCGCAATAGCGTGGGGCGTGCGTGCGGCCTGGGCCTCGATACGCTGGTGCAGGGTTTGCGGCGTGGCGTTGGGCTGCGCGGTGGCGTTCCAGTGCAGCAGTCGGGCCTGCTCCTCGGGCAGCAGCATGCAAAACTCGCCGATGGGCAGCGCAGTGTCCTCCAGCCCCTGCTCCAGCAGCCCGATGAAACGCTGGGCCAACGCCTGCACGTCACCCGCCTGGAAATACGCCTCGTTGTAGACGCAATGCAGCCACGCATGGTCCTGGTAACGATGGCTGCGCAGGTGAATGGCGAGCGGCAGCGCTTCATGCTGATTGGAGACCTTGATCGCGCGGGCCTGGACCTGACCGAAGCGCAGGTCGTGGTCGTCCTGCTCGAACGATACCGACACGTCAAAAAGTTGCCCGCGATCTGTTCTACGCAGGCCCAGCTCGCGGTTCATCTCACTCAACGGGTAGCGCTGATGACGAAAATCCTGCTTGAGCTGATCGCGGATGCCCCGCACCAGTGCACCGAAAGACACGCCCTCGCTGAACGCAAAACGTACCGCGCTGACCTGGGTGAACAGGCCCACCGTGGCGCGAAAACGCGCGTTGGAGCGGTTGAGAATCGGTAGCCCCACGCCCCATTCCTGGCGTTGGCTGGTGCGGGTGAAATACACATACATCGCCGCCAGCAACACATGAAAGGCCGACGCCTGGTAGTGGTTGGCAACCTGCTCCATGCGGCTCTGCAACTGCACCGGGAAGCCTTGCACCCAGGTGTTGCTCGACGTCTTGGCGTTGTGCCTGGGGGTGAGCAGTGGTTCGGGCAGCACTTGGTATTTGCCCAGCCAGTAGTCGCGGTCGCGGGCGTAGCGGGCCGAGTGCAGGTAGCGCTGGTCGGTGTCGATAAAGTCGATGTAGGACGGCGCCAGCAGCTCAGTGTCGCGCCCCTGCTCCAGGGCGCTGTAGAGCTGCGCGAGGGATTGCAGCATCTGGCCGAAGCCCCAGCCGTCGAGGATCAGGTGATGAGCCTGGGTGCCGAGGCGGTAGTGATCATGGTCAAGTTTGACCAGGAAAAACCGGCACAGTGGTTCGCCGCTCAGGGCGTAGGGCCGGGCCATTTGCGCCTGCATCAAGGCTTGGGTTGCCGCCGATGGATCGGGCAGCGCGGAGAAATCATGCAGCGCCATTTCCACCCTCAGCTCAGGGGCGAATGTTTGCCCAGGCAGGCCATTGGCGTCGGTATGCAGTTGAGTGCGTAGCGCATCGTGACGGGCCACCAGCAGTGCGACGGCACGCTGCATGCGTTCGGGCTCGACGGTGCCGGCAAAATCCAGGTAGCCGCCAATGTTGTACAGCGGCGAGTCGCCCACGCGCAGTTGGTCGAGCCAAATGTCTCGTTGGGCGCCAGTGAGGGGGAAGCGGGCCGGCAGGCTGGAGGAATGCTGCATAAGATCCTTCTCATGGGGGTCAGGCACTGGCCGCGCAGAGGTGGCCCATTACACCGAAGTGGCCGGATTTGAGCATGGGCGCCGGGGGGCGTCTGACACCCGAAACCCGGACATTCAAATGGATGGATGGGCCTTGGCCGAAGGTTCATGGCTGAAACGATTAAAGCGTTGTAGGAGATTGGCTACATCGGATCCATCCCGAGCCTATGGACAACCCCTTAATTTTATAAATTCATCTTTTATATCAACAAGTTAACCAATGCTAAAAATAACTTACGCCTGTACGTAGCCGGCTCAACTCATGAGAAACGTCGGTTTAATGGCGCAGTTTTTATGGCAGTTTGTGTCCCTCGTTTCCGCTACATACGTAGGACAAATCCCTATGGCTAAATAAAATCTCGAACGCCGAGTTACGTTCAAGCAGTACGGAGCGCCCTGCACAGGCCCTGGGCAACCGTTGACGGTTTTCGACATCAAGGATGAGATGGCTATGAGTCTGACCCCAAGTATTGGCGACACCTGCGGCCCGCATTTCTATGCCGAAATGGGCGAGTTGATTTCAAACAGCGGCGACGAGCATTTCGCCGCCACCATGCTGCAGCTGGTGGGCAAGTGGGTACCGATTCACCTGGTAGACCTCAGCGAATGGACGCTGGATGAACTGCGCGACCGCGTGCTGGACATCAAGTTACTGGGCAGCGCCGGGGTGAAAAAGGATTTGTCGGTGTCCCAGACCTTGCATGCGCTGAACGACCACCCGTTGTTGCGGCAGATGCTGCACATGCAAGACCCGCTGCTGATCCAGATGAACGCCAAGGCCAACAGCATGCACCCGCGCGGCACCTCGCACCAGTGCAACCTGGTATCGCGCCAGGGCAACCGGCGCTGTGTGATTTCGCTCTACCGCCTGCCGACCCAACAGGGTTTTTCCCTGGCTGAGTTGTCGTTTCTCAAGTGCCTGTCGGACACGCTGTTGCCGTTGATGGAACGGCACGCCCAGTGCCTGCGCCAGGCGCCGCATGCCGAGACAGAGCCGGCCCATACCCTGCTGGAACAATCGCAGTTGCAGCGTGAGTTCTACAAACGTTTGTCTTTGAGCGATATCACCCTTTCGGCGCGGGAACAGGAAGTGTGCCTGGGCCTGCTGACCGGCGGCACCGTGCCGCAAATCGCACAGAAACTCAGCGTCAAAAACAGCTCGATCGAGACCTACCTCAAGCGCGCCGCCGCCAAGCTGGGCGTGAGCGGCCGACATGGCCTGGCCAAATGGATGGTGGGCGCCTGATGAATAAACAGGCGCTGTGCACCCTCGGCATGGCCTGGATGCTCGGCGGTTGCTCGCTGATCCCCGCGTACCAGCAGCCAGCGGCGCCGGCGCCTGCGCAGTACCCCCAAGGCGGTGTCTACCGCCTGGCGCAGGCTGGCAACTTGGCGCAGAACCCGGACTGGCAGCAGCTGTTCCACGACCCAGCGCTGCAACAGCTGATTGATGATGCACTGGTCAACAACCGCGACCTGCGGGTGGCAGCCCTGAATGTGCAGGCGTTCCAGGCGCAGTACCGTATCCAGCGCGCGGATTTGTTCCCGGCGATCTCCGCCACCGGCGCCGGCAAGCGTCAGAAGTTGCCAGGGAGCGTGACCGGCACCGGCAAGTCAGCGATCACCTCCAGCTATTCCGCCACCTTGGGGCTGAGCGCCTATGAACTGGATTTGTTCGGCCGCGTGCGCAGCCTCAGCGAACAGGCGCTGCTCACTTACCTGGGCAGCGAACAAGCGCGGCGCAGCGCGCAATTGAGCCTGGTGGCCAACGTCGCCAATGCCTACTTGACCTGGCGGGCCGATCAAGAACTGCTGGCCCTGGCCGAGCAAACCCTGGCGGCCAACGACCACAGCTGGCAATTGACCCGCCGCAGTAAAAGCGCAGGCAAAGCCTCGGCGCTGGACGTGGTGCAAGCGCGCACAGCGGTAGAAAGTACTCGCGCCAGCGTGGCCCGCTATGAGCGCCAGGTGGCCCAGGACCTGAACAACCTCACGTTGCTGGTGGGTGGCCCGGTGGATGAACACTTGCCCGCGCGCCCGCTGGCCGATGACCTGGTCGCCCGCGTCCCCGCCGGCTTGCCCTCGGACCTGCTGCAACGCCGCCCGGATATCCTCCAGGCCGAATACCAGCTGCAGGCGGCCAACGCCAATATCGGTGCGGCCCGCGCTGCGTTCTTTCCTTCCGTGACCCTCACGGCAAACGCGGGCAGCACCAGCACGGAGCTGTCGGGGCTGTTCAAGGGCGGCTTGGGCAGCTGGACGTTCCAGCCGCAAATCAACCTGCCGATCTTCAACGCCGGCAGCCTGCGCGCCAGCCTGGATTACGCCAAGCTGCAAAAAGACATCACCGTGGCCCAGTATGAAAAATCCATCCAGGCTGCCTTCCAGGAAGTGGCCGACGGCCTCGCCGCACGCCAGACCTTCAACGACCAACTGGCGGCGCAACGGGATTTCGTCGAGGCCAACCAGACCTATTACAACCTGGCCCAGCACCGCTACCGCAGCGGCGTGGACAGCAACCTGACGTTCCTCGATGCGCAGCGTTCGCTGTTCAGCGCGCAACAGGTGCTGATTGTGGACCGACTGGCGCAGTTGGTCGCCGAGGTGAATCTGTATACGGCGCTGGGTGGCGCGTGGACGCAATGGCCGAACCTGGCGGCGGCGCGTTAGAGCAACTTGAGTCCAGACTCGGCATGACGATTTGGGTCGCGGTTATCCAGCGGCTGTTTGTGCCCATAACTGTCCACGAAGCCGCCCACGGCGGCCATCGAATGAAACCCGCTGTTGACCGTGCCAATGGCGCCGTTGAGGAAGTCCTGGAGGGTTGCGGGCGCAACGAAGTCTTTCAAGCCCAGGCGACGCAACGCCTGCCCCGGATACTCACCATCATTGAGGCTGCGCATGGCGGCGGCAAAGCTCTTATTGGCCTCCCCATCATTATTTTCAAGATAGGCTCGCTTGGCACTGACAGCGTATAAAAACTGCGCATTGACCAGAACATCGTTGGGCCTGTCGGTGCCGAAGTTGGCGCCGGCCTTGGCCTGCTTCAGTTCGTCATGGGTGATGTGCAGTTTGAACCCATCGCGCATGACAATGCGATAGCCGCTATCGGTGGCCTCAATGGTTTTGTAAATACCGTAAGGGTTATGGCCGAACCTCATCATCGCGGCTTTAATCGCCGATATCGTCACGCAATTACCTTCGGCCAATTGGTAAAAGTCTTTGAAAATATCACCAGGCTTGATGCCCGTATTTGCAGGCGTACCTTTCAAGAACTCGTCACGTCTGATGGTGCGGTTATCGGAAACCTGCGCAGGCAAAGGTGTTGAATGGACTTCAGGTTTTAACCGCGCAGATAACAGCGCCAACAAACGCTCCAATTCACCGACCAGGCGACTGAGTTGTTCAGAAGTTCCAGTTGGGGCAGAGGCGTTGGCGAAGGGCAAAACACGTGAAGAAGTGACGGCGTCGCTTGCCCTGGCATGACCAAAAGCAGCAGTGTTAACAGAAGACACTAACATGTTGAATAACCCCTATTATTCACTAAGCACTTTAAATCACCCGCGAAGCGTGACCACCTTCAATGACGGTGAAACCGGCGTGTTATATAACTGCCCCTCCATCACGCCCTCAATAATCACGCCATTCTTGTTTCGTGCGCCCTTGTCCAACGGCACGCCGACCTGCGTGCCCAATGCACTGGCATCGATGACCTGCAGATGTTCTTTAAGCCCCAGATAGGACAGCGCCGTATCACCGTCGATACCGCCTCCGGCCCCCGACAGCACACCGGGATAAGTGCGATGGGCGTGGTACGCACTGTCTTTGCCGTACAGGCTCATGAAGGGGTCCGTTGCGCTGTCGCGCTCAAGCTCCAGGTATTGACGCTTGCTCATCACAGCAAACAGAAATTGCGCATCCTTGACCATGCCTTCATCGCCGCCACTGAACTTTGCCGCCTTGGCCGCCAGTTCAAGTTCTTCAACGGTGATTGTCAGCTTGAAGCCGTCTCGCATCGTCACGTCATAGTGGTCATCATGTTTGACGACGTGCTTGAAAATCCCCGCTGGGCTTTGCCCGAACGTGGCCATGGCAACCTTGATCGCAGCCACGTGCTCCTCTCGGCCCAGGGCACCCAGATAAGGAAAGTTCTCATACGTGGCACGCAACCCATTGCGCAGATCGTCAGGCGTTTGACCTTTGGTTTTTTCAGACATAAACGTGGTGATTGGCTCATAGTTGTTATCTGAGAACATCTCAATAAGTTCGGTATCAAACGCGTTACGGGTACTGGCCAGGTTCGACCGGTTCATGAACGGTGCCAATTGTTCTTTCCACTCACGCCTGACGGTTGGAGCGGGGTCCGGTGCAGGCACGGTATTAACCAGCGGCCGGTGCGGTGAACTTACAAGTGGGGTTGGGTAAGCCGTAACGGGTGGCTGTGGTTTCGGCGCCTCATCCTCCCTGCTCATCCAGGTTTTAAGTGCCACCACTAATGTACCCAACAACTTCAACAGCTCCCCCAGCTCTGCGTCCCGGTTTGAGTTAACACTTGGGCCAATCGGAGAATGTGCCGGTAATTTACCCAAGTGATTGGGTCGATCTGTCACTGCCTGATCAAGGGTTTTATCAGGCGATGTAAACGTTGAGTGCGCGGGCGAATAAGCAGGCTGAGTGTGCGTGAGCATGGTAGGGCGTCTCATTTGATCGAAGGAGGATAGTCGCGAACGGTCTGGCACTACTTGCCCACTGCCACTGCCGAATCCGGCACTGAACAAGTCCTCTTGCGTGGCCAGGCGGGGGGAAAGGTTCCGGCTCGACAGGTAACAACATCCTTCTCGCTTAACGGAGCACTATCAGCCAATTCCTCAACGTTGCGTTTTTTGTCCGACCCCTTATCAGCGCATCCCCGCCTGCCGTATCCGATACTCACCCGGCGTCATCTGCGCATACCGCAAGAAAAACCGGCTGAAATACGCCGGGTCCTTGAACCCCAGTTGGTAGCAGATTTCATTTGCCGAACTGCCGGTAAACAACAGCAGGCGCTTGGCCTCCTGCATCAGCCGCTCCAGGATCAGGCGCTTGGAGGGCAGGTCGGCAATGCGCCGGCACACTTCATTGAGCCGCGCCTGGGTCACGCCAATACTTTCGGCATAACGCGCCAACGGCCAATGTTCCAGGTAGTGGGCTTCGATCAGCTCGTTGAAACGATGGAAGATGCGCAGGTCTTCATGGGCTGTCGGGCGTGCCGGCTGGGCGTGGGCGCACAGGCGCAGCAGGCGGATCATGATCAGCCTTGTGAGGCTGTCGAGGGCGGCGGCGCGCCCTGCCCGTTCGGTGTTGATTTCACTGCACAGCGCCTCGAAGAGTGGCTCCAGCCCCTCGGCGTCGTCAGTCAAGGCGACACAGGCCGCACCGGAGGCAAGGCTGGGATCGGCGTCGATCAAACTCCATACCAGCTGCTGGCGCACCGTCAACACATGCCCATCGGCATCCGCTTCGGTGACAAAAGCGTGGGCCACCGTGGGCGGCGTGAGGAAAAACATCGGCCCCGATTCGACGTACTGGCGGTCATCCAGATACACCCGCACCGCGCCACTCTTGACGTAATGCACCTGGAAAAACCGGTCATGGCGATGCACCGCCATATTGCGCCCGAAAAAACCCGCCAGGTTGCCAAGCTTGTCGTAATGCACCTCGGCGTCGCTGTAGCGCTGGTCGTAGACCTGCCCGATGTTGATGTTGGGGATCGGCTTCACGGGGCTCTCTTCTTGTTATTTTGAGGCCAGCGCAGTGTGCCACGCTTGACGGTAGTTAACATATTAATTATAACGTTAACAACTTAACGAACTGCCTATGCAGCCGTCGTCACCGCCAGGAGAAACGCATGAGCCGTACCCTGCATGATGTTGCCAGCGGCACCCTGTTCGGCGTTGCGCTGAACTACCAGGGCCTGCTGGACCAGCATCTCGCCGCCTTCCAACAGGCGCCCTACCAGCAGCCGCCAACCAAGCCGGTGCTGTTTATCAAAACCCCCAATACGCGTAATGGCCACGGCGGTGTGGTGCTGCAGCCTGCGGGCGAGCGCCTGCAACCGGGCCCGGCGCTGGGCGTGGTGATCGGCCAGCGCGCCAGCCGCGTCAGCCTGGAGAACGCCATGGCCCATGTGGCCGGGTATGTGGTGGTGAATGAATTCAGCCTGCCGGAAGACAGCTACTACCGCCCCGCCGTCAAAGCCAAATGCCGCGATGGGTTTTGCGCCCTGGGCCCGCAGCTGGTTGCGCGGGATCAAGTCGCCAACCCTAATCAACTGAGCCTCAAGCTGTTCGTCAATGGCGAGCTGCGCCAGGAAAGCTCTACCGCCCATTGGGTACGCGACATCCCGCAATTGATCGCCGAGATCAGCGAGTTCATGACCCTGCACCCCGGCGATGTGCTGATTACCGGCACCCCGGAAGGCCGCGTGGATGTACAGCCAGGCGATCAGGTTGAGGTCGACATCACCGGCATTGGCCGCCTGAGCAATACCATTGCAGCGGAGGCATCGGTATGAAACGCGCACGTATCCGCTTTGAAGGTGCAACCCACAACGTATTGGTGCAAGCCGACTGCAGCGTACGCCTGGAGGATGGGCGGTTGCTGGCCGAAGATCAGGTGCAATGGCTGCCACCCGCCACCGGCAACATGTTCGCCCTGGGTTTGAACTACGCCGACCACGCCGCCGAACTGGCCTTTACGCCGCCGACCGAGCCGCTGGCCTTTATCAAATCGGTGGGCGCCTACACCGGCCACCGTCAAGTTACCTGGCGCCCAGACAACGTCGCCTACATGCACTACGAGTGCGAGCTGGTGGCGGTGATCGGCAAGACCGCGCGCAACGTCAAACGCGCCGACGCCCTGGACTACCTGGCCGGTTACACGGTGTGCAACGACTATGCGATCCGCGACTACCTCGAGAATTACTACCGCCCCAACCTTCGCGTGAAAAACCGCGACGCCACCACCCCGGTCGGCCCATGGATCGTCGACGTGGCCGATGTGCCCGACCCAGGCAACCTGAAGCTGCGCACCTGGATCAACGGCGAACTGCGCCAGGAAGGCAGCACGAAAGACATGATTTTCGATATCCCCTACCTCATCCAATACCTGTCCAGCTTCATGACCCTGCAACCGGGCGACATGATCGCCACCGGCACGCCCGAGGGCCTGGCCGATGTGGTGCCGGGGGATGAAGTGGTGGTGGAAGTCGAAGGTGTGGGACGCCTGGTCAACCGTATTGTCAGTGAAACGGAGTTTTTCTCCGCGCGCAAAGAGGCTTGAGCACCATGATCAAACACTGGATCAACGGCCGTGAGGTCGAAAGCAAAGACACCTTTATCAACTACAACCCGGCCACCGGCGAGGCCATCGGCGAAGTAGCCAGCGGCGGTGCCGAAGAAATCGCGCAGGCCGTGGCGGCGGCCAAGGCGGCGTTTCCCAAGTGGGCCAATACGCCAGCCAAGGAGCGCGCGCGCTTGATGCGCAAGCTGGGCGAGCTGATCGAACAGAACGTGCCCCACCTGGCCGAACTGGAAACCTTGGACACCGGCCTGCCGATCCACCAGACCAAGAACGTGTTGATCCCACGGGCCTCGCACAACTTCGATTTCTTCGCTGAAGTCTGCACCCGCATGGACGGCCACACCTACCCGGTGGACGACCAGATGCTCAACTACACCCTGTACCAGCCAGTGGGCGTGTGCGGGCTGGTGTCGCCGTGGAACGTGCCGTTCATGACCGCCACCTGGAAGACCGCGCCGTGCCTGGCGCTGGGCAATACGGCGGTGTTGAAGATGTCGGAGCTGTCGCCACTGACCGCCAATGAACTGGGGCGCCTGGCGGTGGAAGCCGGGATCCCCAACGGCGTGCTCAATGTGATCCAGGGCTACGGCGCCACCGCTGGCGATGCACTGGTGCGCCACCCGGACGTGCGCGCGATTTCCTTTACCGGCGGCACCGCCACCGGCAAGAAAATCATGCAAAGCGCCGGCCTGAAAAAGTACTCCATGGAACTGGGCGGCAAGTCGCCGGTGCTGATTTTCGAAGACGCCGACCTGGAACGTGCGCTCGACGCTGCGTTGTTCACGATCTTCTCCCTCAACGGTGAGCGTTGCACCGCTGGCAGCCGGATCTTTATCCAGGAAAGCGTCTACCCGCAATTTGTCGCCGAGTTCGCGGCGCGGGCCAAGCGCCTGATCGTCGGCGACCCACAGGACCCAAACACCCAGGTCGGCTCGATGATCACCCAGGCCCACTACGACAAGGTCACCGGCTACATCAAGATCGGCCTGGAAGAAGGCGCCACGCTGATGGCCGGCGGCCTGGAGCGCCCGGCCAACTTGCCTGCGCACCTGCGCCGCGGCCAGTTTATCCAGCCGACGGTGTTTGCCGACGTGAATAACCGGATGCGCATCGCCCAGGAGGAAATCTTCGGGCCGGTGGTGTGCCTGATTCCGTTCAAGGATGAAGCCGAGGCCCTGCAACTGGCCAACGATACCGAATATGGGCTGGCCTCCTACATCTGGACCCAGGACATCGGCAAGGCCCACCGCCTGGCGCGCGGTATCGAAGCGGGCATGGTATTTATCAACAGCCAGAACGTGCGGGATTTGCGCCAGCCGTTCGGCGGGGTCAAAGGCTCGGGCACCGGGCGTGAAGGCGGCCAGTACAGCTTCGAAGTGTTTGCCGAGATCAAGAACGTGTGTATTTCCATGGGCAGTCATCATATTCCGCGCTGGGGCGTGTAGCCCAGGCTCAAACAAGCCTCCTGTGGGAGCCGGGCTTGCCCGCGATGCAGACACCGCGGCCCTTCAGCCCTACCGAGTCGATGCCATCGCAGGCAAGCCAGCTCCCACAGGGACCTCACAGGCCATACAAGAATAATTATTCAGGAGAGTCATCATGGGCGAAGTGGTTCTGGCAGCGAAGATCTGCCACGTACCGTCGATGTACCTGTCGGAACTGCCCGGCAAGCATCACGGCTGTCGCGAAGCAGCGATTGCCGGGCACAAGGAAATCGGCCGACGCGCCCGCGAACTGGGGGCCGACACGGCAGTGGTGTTCGACGTGCACTGGCTGGTCAACAGCGGTTATCACGTCAATTGCGGTGAACAGTTCCAGGGCACCTACACCAGCAACGAGCTGCCGCACTTCATCAAAAACATGGATTACGCCTACCCCGGTTGCCCCGAGCTGGGGGAGCTGATCGCCGCCGAAGCTAACCTCGCCGGCGTGCGCAGCATGGCCCATAACATCCCGAGCCTGGAGCTGGAATACGGCACCCTGGTGCCCATGCGCTACATGCACATGGGTGTGCCCGACGCAGAGAAATTCAAGGTGATTTCCATCGCTGCCTGGTGCGCCTGGCATCGCCTGGAAGACAGCTTCGCCTTCGGCGCCGCCGTGCGCCGGGCGATCGAAAAGAGCGACCGCAAGGTGCTGGTGCTCGCTTCCGGCTCACTGTCCCATCGGTTCTCGGACGACCGCGAGGCTGAGGCGAATATCCACAACTGGACCCGCGAATTCGACAAGCAGGTGGACCTGCATGTCGTGCAAATGTGGAAGCAAGGTCGCTTCAAGGAGTTCTGCGCCATGTTGCCCGACTACGCCGAACACTGTTTTGGCGAAGGCAAGATGCACGACACCGCCATGCTCCTGGGCCTGCTGGGTGGGCCGGATTATGCCAAGCCGGCCGAGATCATCACGCCGCCGTTCGGCAGTTCGGGCACCGGCCAGATCAACGCGATTTTCCCGCTTTAACCCTGGGAGAGCCCCATGCCGCACTTTATCGCTGAGTACACCGACAACCTCGAACAGCAGGCCGATTTGCCCGGCCTGTTTGAAAAAGTCCACCGCGTGCTGGGCGACAGCGCCGTGTTTCCGTTGGGCGGCATTCGCAGTCGCGGCGTGCGCCTCGACACCTGGCGCATGGCCGACGGCAAGCACGGCTATGCCTTTGTGCACATGACCCTCAAGGTCGGCCACGGCCGCGACCTGGCAACCCGCGAGGCCGTCGCCCAAGCAGTGTTCGCGGTGATTACCGAGCACTTCGCCGAGCTGCAGGCGCAGCGCTTGTTGGCGCTGTCGTTCGAGATGATCGAGCTGCACCCGCAGCTCAACTTCAAGCAAAACAATGTGCATGCGTTCCTGAACAACCCAGCCACCTGAAACGGCCCCGCCTCCCTGTAGGAGCGAGCTTGCTCGCGAAAAACCCACAGGTACCGCGGACCCAACAGCGCTGCGTTTTCGTTGACGTTTTTCGCGAGCAAGCTCGCTCCTACAACAAAAAGAACAACACCATGAGCACAGCCCATTCCACTGCAAGCCTGCAGCTTGCCGAGCACGACCGCACCCATCGTTTGGTGACTTGGCGCCTGATGCCCTTGTTGCTGGTGTGTTACCTGTTTGCCCATCTGGACCGCATCAACATCGGCTTTGCCAAGATGCAGATGAGCAGCGACCTGCACTTCAGCGACACCGTGTACGGCTTCGGCGCCGGCCTGTTTTTCATCGCCTACGCACTGTTCGGCGTGCCCAGCAACATCGCCCTGGACCGCGTCGGGCCACGGCGCTGGATCGCCTGCCTGATGGTGGTGTGGGGCCTGCTCTCCACCGGCATGCTGTGGGTGGAGAGCGCGCGCGGGTTCTACGTGCTGCGCTTTCTACTGGGGGTGGCCGAGGCCGGGTTTTTCCCGGGGATCCTGGTGTTTCTCAACCGCTGGTACCCGGCGCGCCGTCGCGCCCAGGTCACCGCCTTGTTTGCCATTGCGGTGCCCATGGCCGGGGTGTTGGGCGGGCCGATTTCCGGGGCGATCCTGGAGAACTTCCACGATGTCGGCAGCCTGCGCGGCTGGCAGTGGATGTTCCTGATCGAAGGCGCGCCCGTGGTGCTGCTGGGACTGGTGGTGCTCAAGTGGCTGCCGGACAGTTTCGAGTCGGTGCACTGGCTGACTGCCGAGCAAAAACAGCAACTGCGCACCCAATTGAGCAACGAGGAACAGCGCAAGACCATCACCTCGTTCGGCGGCATCCTGCGAGACCCGCAGGTGTGGCTGCTGGTGGCCGTATACTTTGCGGTGATGCTGGCGGTCAACACCCTGGCGTTCTGGATGCCCACCCTGATCCACGGCGCCGGCATCGGCCGTGACAGCCAGGTGGGCTTGCTCAGTGCCGTGCCGTACCTGGCCGGCTGCTTCTTCATGCTCGGCTGCGGGCGCTCGTCCGACCGCCACCGCGAGCGCCGCTGGCACCTGTGTGTGCCCCTGCTGATGGCGGCGCTCGGTATCGCCGTGGCGGGTTTGGCGCCCGGCAATGCGTTGCTGGTGATGAGCGGGCTGGTGGTTGCCGGCATGGGCGCCAGTGCCGCGCTGCCGATGTTCTGGCAACTGCCGCCGGCGTTTCTTTCCCACACCACCCAGGCGGCGGGCATCGCCATGATCAGCTCGTTCGGCAGCATTGCCGCGTTCCTCGCGCCCTACCTGATCGGCTGGATGCGCGACGCCACCCAGAGCGCCAGCCTGGCCTTGTACGTACTTGCCCTGTTTATCGCCCTCGGTGGCTTGCTGGTGCTGCGCACCCAGGCCGCCATCGTCAACCCACACTAGAGACCGTTGCCATGCTCGACTCCCAGCAAATCCTCGCAGCCGCCGCCCACTTGGACCGCGCCGAACGCAGCCGCGAACAGGTGCGCCAGTTTTCCCTCGACTACCCCGGCATGACGATCGAAGACGCCTACGCCATCCAGCGTGAATGGGTCGCGCAAAAGATCAAGGCCGGGCGCACGCTCAAGGGCCACAAGATCGGCCTGACCTCACGGGCCATGCAGGTGTCGTCGAATATCACCGAACCCGATTACGGCGCCCTGCTCGACGACATGTTTTTCGACGAAGGCAGCGACATCCCCTTCGAGCGCTTCATCGTGCCACGGGTGGAGGTGGAACTGGCCTTCATCCTCGGCAAACCGCTCAAGGGCCCCAACTGCACGGTGTTCGATGTACTCGACGCCACCGAATGGGTGATCCCGGCGCTGGAAATCATCGACGCCCGCATCCAGCAGGTCGACCCCCACACCAACGCCACCCGCAAGGTGTTCGACACCATCTCCGACAACGCCGCCAATGCCGGTGTGGTGCTCGGTGGCCGCGCCGTGCGCCCCACCGAGATCGACTTGCGCAAGGTGCCGGCGGTGCTGTATCGCAATGGCGTGATCGAAGAGTCCGGTGTGTCGGCGGCGGTGCTCAACCACCCGGCCAAGGGCGTGGCGTGGCTGGCCAACAAGCTGGCGCCCTATGACGTCACCCTGCTGCCCGGCCAGGTGATTCTCGGCGGCTCGTTTACCCGCCCCGTGGCAGCCCGCCCTGGCGATACCTTCCACGTCGACTACGACCTGCTCGGCTCGATTGCCTGCCGCTTCGTCTGAACCCAGGAGTGCTGTCATGGACATGCCTGTCAACCGCTTCAAGCAACGCCTGCACAACGGCGACGTACAGATCGGCCTGTGGCTGGGCTTTGCCAACGCCTACTGCGCGGAACTGGCGGCCAACGCCGGTTTCGACTGGCTGCTGATCGACGGCGAACATGCGCCCAACCAGCTGGGGGACATGCTCGCGCAATTACAGGCCATCGCGCCCTACCCCAGCCAGGCGTTGATTCGCCCGGTGATCGGCGACACGGCGCTGATCAAGCAACTGCTGGATATCGGCGCGCAGACGCTGTTGGTGCCCATGGTCGAAAGCGCCGCCCAGGCCCGGGAACTGGTGCGCGCCCTGCGCTACCCGCCCCAGGGTATTCGCGGGGTCGGCAGTGCCCTGGCCCGCGCCTCGCGCTGGAACAGCATCGCCGATTACCTCGACCAGGCCGACGCGCAGATGTGCCTGCTGGTGCAGATTGAGAACGCCGAGGGCCTGGCCAATCTGGACGCCATTGCCACCGTCGAAGGCGTGGACGGTGTGTTTATCGGCCCGGCAGATTTGAGCGCGTCCATGGGCCATCGCGGTAATCCTGGGCATCCTGAAGTGCAGGCGGCGATTGAGGACGCCATCGTGCGTATCGTCAAGGCGGGTAAGGCGGCAGGGATTCTCAGTGCGGATGAAAATCTCGCACGGCGCTATATCGAGTTGGGGGCGACGTTCGTGGCGGTGGGGGTCGATACCACGGTGTTGATGCGGGGGCTGCAAAGCCTGGCCGGGAAGTTCAAAGACGTGCCTGTGGCTACCCATACCGGTGGCGTGTACTGAGATCCAATGTGGGAGCTGGCTTGCCTGCGATAGCGCTGGGTCAGCTGGCTTATTTGTCGCTGACGCACCGTTATCGCAGGCAAGCCAGCTCCCACAGTTGACCGGTGGTGGTTCAGCAATTGAGTCAGCGCTTGATGTTCTTCAAGTCATCCAGCAACCCTAACAGCATCTGGAATTTCTCTTCGCCAAACTGATCCTGCAAACGCTGATAGTTGGCCTCCATGCACTGGCTCATGGACTCGAAACTCGCCTTGCCCTTGTCCGCCAGGGTAATCAGCACCCGGCGCTGGTCCTGTTCGGCCTTGCGCCGGTGCACCATGCCGGCCGCTTCCATGCGCACCAGCACGCCGGTCATGCTCGGCTTGAGGATGCAGGCCAGTTCCGCCAGTTGATAGATCTCCAACTCACCGTGCTGTTCAAGGATGCGGATGATGCGCCATTGCTGTTCGGTCAGGCCGTGTTCATTCAGGGAAGGACGGAAAAAACTCATCGCGGCCTCGCGCGCTTGCAGCAAGGCCAGGGTCAGGGATTGTCGAGGTGTGGACATAGGGCTCAGGGTCACGAAGTATTTAGTTAATAGTTTAACGAAACTCTAACATTCCCGGCCGGCGAGCGCGCTATAACTTATTAGGTGCCCTCGCCCGTGGCGCGCTGAATCAAAAACCCGGGCACGCAGGATCAAGACTTCCAGCCCGCCAAGGGCCCTAATGGAGGCATCCGCTTTAGCGCCTTCCTTCACTATTTCAGGCTGCGCCATGATCAACATCGAAACCCCCACGTACTACACTGCCACCAAGAAATACAACCTCAGCTTCCCCACCCTGGAACAGGATATCGACGCGGACGTCGTGGTCATCGGCGGCGGCTTTTCCGGGATCAACACGGCCCTTGAGCTGGCCGAAAAAGGCATCACCAATATCGTGGTGCTTGAAGCCCGCTACCTGGGCTTTGGCGGCACGGGCCGCAACGGTGGGCAGATCATGGCAGGCATCGGCCATGACCTGGAGAAGATCAAGAAGGACGTGGGCGAAGACGGCCTGCGCCAAGTGTTCGAGATCAGCGACCTGGGCGCCGACATCATCAAGAACCGCATCGCCAAGTACAACATCGACGCAGACTTTTGCCACGGCTACGGCTACATGGGCTTCAACGCCCGCCAGGAAAAAACCCTGCGCGCCTGGGAGAAAGACTTCAAGTCGATCAACAGCCAGCACGAAATCCGCTTTCTCGGCGGCTCTGACGTGCAGCAGATCATCGGCTCCACCGCCTACACCAGCGCCCTGTTGCACATGGGCGGCGGGCATGTGCACTCGCTGAACCTGCTGCTGGGCGAAGCCACCGCGCTGGTCAGCCATGGTGTGAAGATCTTCGAGAACAGCCCGGCCCTGGAAGTCAGCTACGGCGAGCGCATCACCGTGCGCACCGGTCGCGGTTCGGTACGCGCCAGCAAGTTGCTGTGGGCCTGTGACAGCTTCCTCAATAAGCTGGAGCCGGAACTGCACCGCTCGACCATCAACACCTACGCGTTCCAGATGATGACCGAGCCGTTGTCCGAGGAGTTGATCCAGCGCATCAGCCCGATCCGTGGGGCCTACAGCGATATCCGCCCGGTGATCGACTACTACCGCGTGACCAACGAAAACCGCCTGCTGTTCGGCGCCGCCACGCCGTTGGTGGAGCACATTCCCGGCGATCTGAAAGCCTGGAACCGCCAGCTGATGCTGAAGATTTTCCCCTACCTCAAGGACGTGAAAATCGACCTGGCCTGGGGCGGCCCGATGGCCTGCAGCCCGAATCTGTTCCCGCAGGTGGGCACCTTGCCGGGGCGCAGCAATGCGTTTTTCGTGCAGGGCTATTCCGGCTTTGGCGTCACCCCCAGCCACATCATCTGCAAGGTGCTGGCCGAAGGCATGAGCGAGGGCTCGGCGCGTTATGACCTGGTCAGCTCGATCCCCCGCCCCACCATCATCGGCAAGGACGCGATTCGCCCCCTGCTGCTGACGGCGGGCAAATCCTGGCACCAATTATCCGGCTACTGGAACGGTCGCCGCTAACCCCTGTAGGAGCGGGCTTGCCCGCGAAAAACGTCAACGATAACGCGGGCATATCGGTGATTCGCGGTGTCAGGACGTTCTTCGCGAGCAAGCTCGCTCCTACAAAAATCTCGTATTTATCAGGAGCATCTGCCATGACCCTTACCGCTATCAAACACAACGTCCAGCTGTCGGAACTCGACGCCTGGGGCACCGTGGCCGACCTCGGCTCGCAAATCCTCGAAGGCGAAGTACGCGCCTTCGGCAAGATGACCTTCGGCGCGCCCACCGATGCGGTCAGCAGTGCGTACTTCGGCACCACCCAGGGCAAGTTCCGCATGGTCTACCCGTTCGCCGAACAGGCCACGATAGTCACCGGCGAAGTGGTGCTCACCGACGAGTCCACCGGCCAATCCACCCGCTACAAGGCCGGTGACAGCTGGTTCGTGACCAAGGGCACGCCCGTGCTGTGGGAAGTGGTCAGCGAGAGTTTCGTCAAACACTACTTCGCCGTCGTGTAAGGGAGGCGTTGCCATGACCAATCCTTCTGACTGGATCACCGTGGGCGCCCTGGCCGACGGTTTTGCACCCGAGGCGTTCATCCTGCCGAACCTGGCCGACCTGGCCGGCCAGACCTTCACCCTGCACTTTGCCAATGGCTGGCAGATCGAACACCGCTTCGAACAGGAACGCCTGGCCTGGCACGCCGCCGATGGTCACTCCAGCGGCAGCGCCGCCTACCGCGCCAGCTCGATTCGCCCGGGCCTGTACCTGGTGGACTTTATCAAGCACGAGGCTGGGCAAAGCTGGTCGATCAGCCTGGTGCTGGACACGTCAAATGCCTCCTTTACCGCCGTGATTGGCCGCATGCCGGAGCCAGCAGAGACCCACGAAGGCCTGTACCACCGCGCCCTGGCCGGCAAACCGCTGACCTCGGTACAGGTCGACTTCCTCCACGGCAGCCTCGACCGGCCGTGGCAGGATGGCCACTGCCTGCACGCCCCCACCGACGAGCTGGTCGGCCTGCGCAACCACTATCGCTACAGCCCCAGCGAGGTATACGAACACATCTACCTCAACCCGCGGTTCTACGCCTGGCAATGCCTTGAGGGCGTGGAGAAAGGCCTGTGCGACACCGACCGCTGCCATTACTACAAGATCGCCGAACAGCTGTACCTGTTCGTCTGGCAGGAGAAGATCGTGCCCACCCTCGGCCTGGTGCTGATCGATCTGCAACAGCACCGCAGCGACGGCAAGATCTTCGGCTATGCCGGGGCGTCCTTCGACGCGCTGTCGAACTTCCCGATCAGTTCCTATTGCCAGGTGCTCAACCACACGGAGTACCCCCGTGACTGAGCCGCGCACGGTGGTGATCACCGGGGCCGGCACCGGCATCGGCGCCGCCTGCGCACGCCTGTACGCGCAGGAAGGCGCGCATCTGGCGCTGATCGGTCGGCGTCGTGAGCCGCTGGAACAGGTGGCGCAGGACACCGGCGGGCTGATCCTGGTGGGCGATGCCGCCTGCCCGGACACTTGGGACGGCTTCATCCAACAAATCCGCAGCCACTTCGGGCGCCTCGATGTGCTGCTGGCCTGTGCCGGTGGCCACGGGCTGGGCAGCGCGACCCAGACCAGCCCAGCCACCTGGGAAGGCGCACTGCGCAGCAACCTCGACAGTGCGTTCTACAGCGCTCGCGCCTGCCTGCCGCTGTTGCAGGAAAGCGCCGGGAACATGGTGCTGATTGGCTCCATCGCCTCATTGGCAGCAGGCCCCGAGGTGTGTGGCTATACCACCGCCAAGCATGCGCTGCTCGGGCTCAACCGCTCGCTGGCCCGTGACTATGGGCCCCATGGCGTGCGGGTGAACGCGGTGTGCCCAGGCTGGGTGCACACGCCGATGGCCGACGCGGAGATGCAGCCGTTGATGGAGGCGTACGGCGAGACCTTGCAGCAAGCCTATGCGCGTGTGTGTGCCGATGTACCGCTGCGGCGCGCCGCCCGTGCCGACGAGATCGCCAAGGTGTGCCGCTTCCTGGCCAGCGACGACGCCTCGATCATTACCGGGGCCACCTTGGTGGCGGACGGTGGCTCCAGCATCGTCGACGTACCGACGCTGGCGTTTACGCGCCTGGAGCCTGCCTATGACGAATGACCTGGATTTCAGCGACCAGGTCGTGCTGGTCACCGGCGGTGCCCAGGGCATTGGCCTGGGCATCGTCCAGGCCTTTGCCGAACGCGGTGCGCGGGTGGTGATTGCCGACCGCCTGCTTGAACAGGCTGAAGCCGTGGCTGCCGAGTTGTGCGCGCAGGGCTATCAAGTGGAAGCCGTTGGCGTTGACCTGGCGGATGCCGAAGCGGTGTTTGCTTGCGTCGAAGGCTTGGCGCAACTGGATGTGCTGGTGCACAACGCCGGGTACTTTCCGCTGACCGCCTTTGCCGACATCACCCCAGCGATTCTGGAGCGCACCCTGGCGGTGAACCTGTCGGCGCTGTTCTGGCTGACCCAGGCGGCGTTGCCGAGGTTTCGCGCGCAAGGCGGAGGCTGCGTGCTGGTGACGTCTTCGGTTACGGGCAACCGTGTCGGTTATCCGGGGCTGAGCCACTATGCGGCGTCCAAGGCCGGGGTGAATGGGTTTATCCGCAATGCGGCGCTGGAGCTGGCGCCGTTGAATGTGCGGGTCAACGGCGTGGAGCCGGGCATGATCGCCACCCCGGCGATGGATAACCTGGGCGATGCGGCCGTGAATGACAGCATCGCCCGCCGCGTGCCGCTGGGCCGCCTGGGCGCGGCGGCGGATATTGCCGGGGCGATGGTGTTTCTGGCTTCCGATTTGGCTGGCTATATCACCGGGCAGACGCTGGTGGTGGATGGTGGGTCTACCCTACCCGAAACCTGAAACCCGAACTCACTGTAGGAGCGAGCTTGCTCGCGAAAAACGTCAACGAAAACGCGTGCTTCCTGAATGAACGCGGCGCCTGTGGGTCTTTCGCGAGCAAGCTCGCTCCTACAAAATGCTTTGCCACATTGGCTCTCATGCAGCTTGAAGACGTTATGCTTGCACCGCCTGCAACCGGCTCGAACGAAAATCCTTGGGCGATACCTCGAACTGCTTCTTGAACGAGCGGCTGAAATGCGCCGAGTCGGTAAAGCCCCATTTATACGCAATCGAGGTGATCGACTCACTGCGCAGAAACGGGTTGGTCAAGTCATCCGCACTGCGCTTGAGCCGCGCGCGCTGGATGTAGCGGCAGACGCTGTCGTCCTGTTCCTCGAACAAGCGGTACAGGTGCCGTACCGAGATATTCAGGCGGTTGGCCAAGCCGATCGGACTCAGGCCTGGCTGGCTCAGCGACTCATCAATGACCTTTTGCACATAGCTGCGCAGGTTATTGCCCTGCAACGCGGCCACGCCCTCGCGGCACTCGTCGCCCTGCTCCAATGCCGACCCCAACAGCGACACGAAGGCCGCTTGCAGCGCTTCTACCTGCGTGGCGTCTTCGTCGGTATCGTCCTTGCACAGTTGGTCCATCAGCACATGCAGCATGCGCCCGCAGGCTTTGGTCGAGGAGACCTTGCCGAAGGCCCGTGCCTGGCCGCCCAGGTGCTTGCACACCGCTGTGCGCGACAGCGACAGCGAGGCGTGTTCAATCAGGCCGAAGGGGGTGATTTCGATGGAGCCCACCGAATCCATCAACAACATTTCACCGGGGGCCAGTTGCACCGTCTGGTCGTTCTGGGTGATTTGCGAATAGCCGCTGCGCTGGCTGACCAGGAAACATTCCTGGTCATTATCGTGATCGGCGTGGTGCGTCGGGCGCCTGATCAGCCCGGCATTGGTGCGAAGGATGGCCAGGCCACGCGACAGGTTGTGGATCTCGCCGATAAACAGCGAACGGTTGAAAGCCAGTTCGGTATCGAAGTGGCCGCACGCGGCGCGCAGTTCGCGGTTCCAGCTGTCGAGCCCGTCGGGTGCATGCTGTGGGATGCTCATGGGGTGTCTCCGCAGTGGCGTTATTCTTGTTGTTCTGGTGCAATAGTTAACATGTTATCTATATGCACGCAACAACAACCTGTTTGCCCTTTGCAGAAGCACTAATGGTGCCAATCAGAGACCCGACAGTACCCGCCGCAACCCGGCCAGGGTTGCCAAGAGATACCCGCGTTGCTCGGCGCTCAACGCAATGTAGCGCCGGAACGCCGGCATGCGGTTGACCACCTCGCTGCCACCCATATGCTCCAGGCGCACGCACCATTGCTGGTCGTGCAGCTCGATGCGCAGGCGCTTGAAATCCAGCGGCATCAACGCCTGGAACAACGCGCTGTCAGCCTGTAAACGCGCCTGCAACTCACGGCCCAGTGCCTGGTTGCCAGCGCGGCGCCGCACATGAATCCCACTGCGCCGGATCGCGCCACCATGGTGCACCTCGAAGCTGCCAGCGCCACCCGCTGCAGCAGGAACGCGCAGGACACATTCGGTCAGCACCAGGTGCATCAACAACTGCGACTCGGTGCGCTCGACAATCTCGAAGGCCATGCCGTCCACTTCAAGGGTGGCCAGGCCCAGATCACGCCGCAGATGAGCCAGGGTCACCCCCGGCCGATACCCGCTGGGTGCGCGGTCGGCACGAAACAGCTCAAACAGTTTTTGCCGCAAAGTCGTTATAACCGTCATGGGCAACTCCCGGTTCATGGCTGAATTCCTTGGCCAACACCTCCTCTACGCAGGCGGGCTTGAAGGGGTTGACCTTCTGCACCACCAGGGTCCAGAACAGCGCGTAGGTGGCCGTCACACCGAGCATCACGCCAAACGGCACGTAAATGTCCGCCGGGTTCATGCCAGGCGGGGTGATAAACCACATGCCCAACAGGATGCCGATGCTGGAGACGATCTGCGGCAGCGGGAACCACGGCGAGCGATAGGCGCGGGGCAAGTCCGGACGCCGAATGCGCAGGATCACCACCGACAGCGTCACCAACAGGTAAGCGAAACTCCAGGCGCACACCGCCGCCAGCACCAGGTGCATGATGTTGTCGGTGTTGCCGCCCAGGTACAGCGCGTGCAGGCAGGGGATCAGCATCGCCACCAGGATGCACAACAGCGGCGTCTTGAAACGCGGGTGCAGGTAGGTGAACACCTTGGGCAAGGCGCCATCCACTGCCATGCCGTAGAGAATGCGCGGCACGCCGGCCATCAGGGTATTGATGGTCGCAGCGCCAGCGAACAGAAAACCGATGCCCAGCCACAACGGGCCGACCTGCCCCATCACCTGTTCGGCGAACCGGGGGATGGCCATGGGTGTGTCCAACAGGTGCACCCCTGAAGCTGCGTCGAGCACCACGTTCTCCACCTGGCGTTTCATCGCGGCGCCATAGATGAACATGCACGTGGCCACACCCATCAGCCCGAGCATCATCGCCCGTGGCATCACCTTGGCCGATTGGCGCAGGTCCGGCGCCAGCGGGGTGACGAACTCGCAGCCCACGAACATGAACATCGCCATGCCCACCAGCGACAGCACGGTGACCAGGTCGGTGCCCACCAGCGACTCACCGAACCAGCCATCCAGCTGCACTGCCGGCGCGGCGATCAGCCCCAGTACGCCAAACACCATCAGGGTGGTCCACATGCCGAAGGTCAGGATGATCTCCGCACGCCCAAATGCGCTGACGCCAAAGGCATTCAGCACACCGAACACCAGCACGAAACCGACGCCCAACAACCACGAGCCACCGGCCGACTCTGCCAGGGTATTGAGGTGTTCGAAGTTCACCAGGGCCATGACCCCGGCGAGGATGGTTTCGGCAGTGCCGGCGAACACATGCACGATCAGGTAGGCCGACAAGGTCCCGGTGATCGCAAAGAACCGGCCCATGCCGCAGTTGATGTAGTCATACACCGAACCGGTGGTGGGCAGTATCGACGCGGCCTCGGCGAAGGTGGTGGCCTGGGCCAGCATCATCACCACGGCGATCAGCATCGCCAGGGCAAACGCGCTGCCACCGATGCCAAAGCCCATGGTGGCGGTGAGGATCACCGGGCTGGCCATGATCAGGCCGATGGTGCTGGCCAACGCAGTGGGAAAACCTACCGTGCCCCGGTTGAGGTGTGCGGTGAGTCGGTCGTTGATCGACATGGAGGGGTCCTCGAAGCGGTTTTTTTTAATGTGTCGGCACTCTGCGCCCCACTCCCGTTGATCGTCTTGCCCCTGCCTGCCGCCGGTTTTGTTGCTGCCTGCCAGGGCGTGTGGCCTGGCGGCCAGAGTCAATTGCCTGGCACGCAGGGAAAAGACTTGGCCTCATACCGCTCGCCCTAATGCGCCCTCACTCTTAACCAAGATGGGGGCAATAACAATGGAGCACACACTGAAAAACCGCCGCCTGCGCCAGACGGTCGGCCTGGGCGTGGCACTGCTGGTGGGCCAGGCGCAGGCCATCGCGTTGTATGCCGACGCCGACACCCAGGTCACTGGCAACTTCCTCGCCGTGTACGGTATGTTCAACAGCCCGAAGAACTACGATGGCCGCAGCGGCGGCTCCACCTGGCGCGAAGCGTTCATCAAGTACGGTTTGAGCGTCGAACAAAGCCTGGGCCACCTGGGCGGCGTGTATGGCACGGCCAACCTGGTGAGTTCCGGTACCTGGGGCGATGGCGATGCGGCAGGGCTCACCAACGGCACCGAGCGCACCACCAAGTTTGACGAGGCCTTCGCCGGCTGGCGGTCTGGCGAGTTGTTACCGGCGCTGGGCAAGGACGGCCTGGACCTGTCGTTCGGTCGCCAGATCATCATGCTCGGCGACGGTTTTATCCTTAACGACGACGGCCCCAACCTGGGCAATGGCGTCGGCGACGGCGAGTTCAATCGCGGCGGCGCCTACTACATCGCTGCGCGCCATGCCTTCGATAAAACGGCGGTGATTCGCCTGGGCGGCAAGGACGGCGTGCACGGCAGCCTGATGTGGATCAAGTCCGACAACCGCGCCCAGGCCCTCACCGAAATGGCCGCCGGCACCCTGGAATACAGTGCCGCGCCGGGCACCCTGGGGCTGACCTATATTCACGGCATCGACGTGGATGAGCGCTTCGCCACCGACCTGCAGCGCCAGCGCAAAGGCATGAACCTCTACAGCCTGCGCGGCGCCGGCAGTGCCGGTATCGACGACGCGCACTTCGCCTTCGAACTGGCGCGCCAAAGCCGTCGCGACGGCCAGGAAAATGCCGGCTACGCCGAAGCCGGCTACACCTTCGCCAACCTGCCGTGGTCACCGGATCTGACCTACCGCTACGCCCGTTATTCGAAAAACTGGGACGGCATGTTCTCAGGCTTCAACCGTGGCTACGGCACCTGGGTGCAGGGCGAAGTAGCGGGCAACTATTCCGGCCCCTTCAACAGCAACACCGCCGTGCAGCACGTGGCGCTCAAGGTCAAGCCACTGGAGAACGTCACGCTTGGGGCGCTGTTCTTCGACTACAACACCGTCAGTACCCGCGGCCAATTGAACCTCGATGGCCGCGAACTAGACCTGTATGCCGAATGGGCCGTCAACGAGCACCTGATCATCACGCCGCTGCTCGGCTTGTACAAACCGAATAGATCAGCCGATACCGGTGGCAATCAGGTCGGCGGCAACGGCACCAATGTCTACAGCCAACTGGTGGTCGCCGTGCCGTTCTAAACCGCCTCGGGCGCGCACGGAGGCAGCGCCCGGACCTCAGCATAGGCGCCCTGATGATAGAGCAGCGGCGCACGGCCAAAATCATCAAAGGCCACCACCTTGCCGATCATGATCCAATGGTCGCCGCCGTCCACCTGCTGATATTTCTCACAGTGAAAACGCGCCGAGCAATCGGCGAACACCGGCGAGCCACCCTCCCCCGGCTCGTATTCGATCAGGGCGAAGCGGTCTTCACGGGGGCGCGCGAAATTGTTGGATAGATGCACCTGGTCCGCCGCCAACACATTCACCGCAAAGTGGCTGGCCTCCTCGAACACCGCATGGCTGTTGGAGCGTTTGTCGATGCTCCACAGCACCAGCGGCGGGTCGAGGGACACCGAGTTGAAACTGTTGGCGGTCACGCCCACCTTGCGCCCGGAGGCGGTGGCGGCGGTGACCACGGTCACGCCAGTGGCAAAGTTGCCCAAGGCGCGGCGAAAAGCCCGTGGGTCGAATACGTCAGACATGCAAGACTCCCGGGTGGCCTCTATGGGCCGCCCTGATTGTTGTAGGGAAAACGCGGCTACACCATGCTCGGGTCGGGCTCCAGGCCCATCAGCTCACGGCCGAGGATCTGCGCGCACACGTCATAGTCGGTGTAGGCATGGGCGCCGGTCATATGGGAATCGCGGAACAGGCGCTGCATTTCGTTGTGTTCGAACCAGGCATTGCCACCGGCGGCGGCGAACAGCCGGTCTACCGCTTCGATGCACATCTTGGTGGCGTAGGCCTGATTGGTGCGCCAGAACGCCAGGGTTTCTCGGGTTGGGTAACGGTGGGCGGCGCTGTGTTCGGCGTGGTCTTGCCAGGTCTTTTCCAAAAACGCCCGAGCAGCGGCCACCTGGTGGGTGGACTCGGCCAGGCGCATCAGCGCCGGGGTCGCGGCGCCGACGGCAGCGCCGGTGTAGGCACGCACGCGGTTTTTGGTTTTTTCGCGGAACACCTCCAGCATGCGCTCGGCCACACCGAGGCTGACGGTGGAGAAGCCACTGGCGAAATACGGCCGGTACGGCGCGTAGAAAATCTGGCTGTCTGGGTACAGGCCAAAGCCTGCAGACTTGCCTTCCATCATGTCCTTGGCCTTCTGGATCCGGTGCTCCGGCACCCAGGCGTTGTCGATGATCAGGGTCTTGGTGCCGCTGCCCTTCATGCCGGCTGCAAACCAGTCATCGCGGATCTGATAGTCACTGCGCGGCAGCACGGCAAAGCAGTAGTCCTGGGTGCCTTCGGCATTCTGGCGACGGCAGCCGACAATCGCCCATTCGCCATGGTCACAGCCGCTGCTCCAGCCCATCTCGCCACTGAAGTACACACCGCCCTCGCCCTCGGTCACCCGGCCGAACGGCGCGATACTGCTGCTGGCCGTGGCATCCGGGTTGGCGCCCCAGATCTCCTCCTGCAATTGCGCCGAGAACAGCGCCAGTTGATGGCTGTGGGTGCACAACAAACTCATGGCCCAGGCGGTGCTGGCGCAACTGCCGGCGAGCAGGGCGATGCAGTCGGCGAATTCGGGCAGCGACAGTTCCAGGCCACCGAATGCCTTGGGCTGAAAGGCACGGTGCAGGCCGATGCTTTTGAGCAGCGCGATATTCTCATCCGGCACTTGGCGCAGTTGTTCGGCACGGCTGGCGTTGGCGGCAATGGCAGGCAGAAGAGGCTTAAGGTCTTCGAGGAGCGGGTTTGGCTTTTTCATGGACGGCCCTGCTTATTATTGGAAGTCCGGCAGGCGCTCCGAATCGTGGAACGGCGCGGGATGCAGGGCCAGTATCGACCGGCTTGCGCCGGCACAACATGCACGTTCGGCAGGCAAGGTTGTACTTTTCACAGGCACGGCAGGCACAGGCATAAAACCTGGCAGGCACAGTCAAGCCGCGTGCCTGCGCGTTGGTTAACCTCGGGGTTTCTTTTGTGAACTGCCAGGAACCTGCCATGAGCGATATCCCGCTGCTGCCTCACGTCGAAGCCTTTTTGCGCCGCCGTCATGGGCTATTCATCGACGGCGCCAGTGTGCGCAGCCACGCCGATGCACGCCTGAGCGTGACCAACCCCGCCACCGGCCAGGTGATCGCCGATGTGGCCGACGCAGACCTGGCGGATATCGACGCTGCAGTCACTTGCGCCAACCGGGGTTTCCAGCTGTGGTCCCAGACCGCACCGGCCATTCGTGGCAACGTGCTGCTGAAACTGGCCGACCTGCTGGAACACCATCGCGAAGAACTGGCGCAGATCGAAACCTGCCAGTCGGGCAAGATCATCCAGATTTCCCGCGCCTTTGAGGTCGACCAGGCCGCGCACTTCCTGCGTTACTACGCAGGTTGGGCCACCAAGCTCAGCGGCCAGACCCTCACGCCGTCGCTGCCTTCGTTCAATGGCGAACGCTACACCGCCTTCACCTTGCGCGAACCGGTGGGCGTGGTGGTGGGCATTGTGCCGTGGAATTTCTCGACCATGATCGCCATCTGGAAGCTCGCCTCGGCACTGGTGACCGGCTGCAGCATCATCATCAAGCCCAGCGAATTCACCCCGCTGACCCTGCTGCGCATCGCCGAACTGGCCATCGACGCCGGGTTGCCGGCGGGCGTGCTCAACGTATTGACCGGCGGCGGCCATGTCGGCAAGGGGCTGGTGGAACACCCCGGCACGCACAAGGTGTCGTTCACCGGCTCAGTGCCCACCGGTATTGCGGTGGGCCGCAGTGCCATGGGCGCAGGCCTCACCCGCGCGACTCTGGAACTGGGCGGCAAGAACGCCGCCGGTTTCCTGCGCGACATGGACGTGGACAAAGCGGTAAATGGCATCATCGAAGCGGGCTTCCTGCACTCAGGGCAAATCTGCGCAGCGGCCGAGCGGTTCTTCGTGCACCGCTCGCAAATCGACGCCGTGCTGGAAAAACTCAAGGCACGCCTCAGCCGCCTGACCATCGGCTCGCCCCTGGACGAACACACCGAATTCGGCCCGGTCACGCACCAGCAGCACCAGCAAAAACTGCTCGGCTACTTCAACCAGGCCCGCGCCGAAAACAACACGATCATCCACGGCGGCCACCTCATCGACCGCCCCGGCTGCTACGTCGAACCCACCGTGATCCTCGCCAACCACCTGCACGACACCCTGCTCAACGAGGAAACCTTCGGCCCCATCGCCACCTTCCTGCCCTACGATGATGAAGACGAACTGCTCGCCATGATGAACCACGGGCCTTACGGGTTGAGCGCCAGCCTGTGGACCAATGACCTGGGCAAGGCCCTGCGCATGATCCCGGCGATCAAGGCAGGCACCCTGTGGGTGAACATGCACACCTTGCTCGACCCGGCAGTGCCGTTTGGTGGCAGCCGGTCTTCGGGGCTGGGGCGGGAGTTTGGCAGTGCGTTTATTGAGGATTACACCGAGCTCAAGTCGGTGATGGTTCGGTATTGATTGAATGGCTGTAGGAGCGAGCTTGCTCGCGAAAAACGTCAACGATAACGCGTGCGTCCTGAATAAATGCGGCGGCTATGGTTTTTTCGCGAGCAAGCTCGCTCCTACAACGGAACCACCGCCTCCGCCTCAATCTCGATCAACCACTCAGGCAACGACAACCCACTGACGATAATCCACGAAGACGGCGGCGGGTTGTGCGCGAAGCGCTGGCGCAGAGCCTCGGCAATCGGCTCCTGCTGCTCTCGGGCAGATTCGACAATATACAAGCGCAGCATGATCACGTGAGACAGATCACCGCCCACCGCGGCCAGCACCTTTTCGACATTGTCCAACGCCGTGGCCGTTTGTTCGGCAACCCCTGGGCCCACCGTACGCTCTTCAGCATCCACGCCCACCTGCCCGGACAGCATGATTCGCCGGCCCTCTGGCACTTCCATGGCCTGGCTGAAACCGTATTGCAGGGAGTTGAATACCGTCGTGGGATTAATGACCTTTCGTTGCATGACCAATCCTTATTGTCAGTAGGAAAACAAGGCTAACCCAAAGGAATCGCTAAGGATGATGGCTCAACATCCAGCAACATGTTCGTGGGTGAAGCGCTGAACCTTGAGTGCCCAGTGGCCTGATGAGAACGCGCAAACCCAACAGGCAATCACATCCCCTGTAGGAGCGAGCTTGCTCGCGAAAAACCCGCAGGCGCCGCACTTACTCAGGAAGCACGCGTTATCGTTGACGTTTTTCGCGAGCAAGCTCGCTCCTACATGGGGTATTCGGCGTACCCGCAATGGCGCGGTTGTCGGACCGCTCTTACACAACGTTCGGGTTGCGTCCGATGAACCTCGCCGCTAACCATAGAATCCAAAACTCTCAAGGGTGTTGTGCTGGCTGCTTTGTGGCGGCTGTGCATGGGAGGCTTCGGCCTGCCGGGTTTCTATGACCGGTCTACCACCCCGTGTACAGTCGCCTCCTTACTTCGTGTGGTAGCGAAATGCTGGAGTCCGCGACTGTCTGTGCCGAACAGCATGACGGTCACGCCCGCAAGCAGGTGCTGGCGGTGGTGCAGATGATCGAGATTGCGCAGTTGCTGGTAGATGAAGCGCTGAACCGTGAGTGCCCGGTGGCCTGATGAAAACGCGCAAACCCAACAGGTAATGACATCCCCTGTAGGAGCGAGCTTGCTCGCGAAAAACCCACAGGCGCCGCGCTTACTCAGGAAGCCCGCGTTATCGTTGACGTTTTTCGCGAGCAAGCTCGCTCCTACAGGGCATTATCGTGCCAGGCTACCAGGTGCCCATCGCTAGGCTGTGCGGTGAAAATTCAGCGAACTGCCAACGCAAGGCCAATGCTGCAGGGCGGCGGACCACATGCTCCACCGTCACCGTCCACAAGCGCTGCGCGCCTTCGAACTCAGCCACTTGCGGCCCACTGAGGATCAGCGAAGTACGCCCGGCTACTTGCAGCACGTCGCCCGTTTCAAAATCAATAAACAACAACCCCGCCACCGGGTTCGCCTGCAGGTTGCCGAGGGTGTTGAAGAACAGGTTGCCGGCGAAATCCGGGATGGTCAGCACGCTGCCTTCCACCCGCACAAACCCCGTATTGCCACCTCGGTGGGAGACGTCCACCGAACGCTCGCCGTGCAGGTCGACGTAGCTGGCGACGAAGAAAGTGTCGGCGTGGCGGATCAGTGCTTGTGCCGCATCGTCCAGACGGTTGCTGCGCTCGGCCAGGTTGCCGGGTTTGCGCGCAATGCCGGCGACGGGGCGCAGTTGGATGTACTTGGGGCAGTTGCCGAAGGTGTGTACCACGTCGACCGCGAAGCCCTCATCCTCAAGCGTTCCAATGCGGCCATTCATGCGGTTGCGGCGGCGGGTGTTAAGATCGATGCCCAGCAGGCCGATCGCCGCGCCACTCGTTATCCCAGCCCAGGCGGGATCGCTTTTGGCGGGCAGGCTGTCGATCTGCAGCGTGTGTGGGTCCGGTGAATGCGCAAACCCGGGTGCGCCTTCCAGCATCGTCGCCCAGGGGATGCCTTGTTCGTCCACCACACCCGCGATCAAGTACGGCAGTAGCGGATAGAAATCGCGGTGCTGCTCAGGCAAATGATCACGAATGACCTTGGGCCCGATCACGGCCATGCGTTCAGAAACGCCGGCACTGTCCTGCATGTGCCGTTCGCCGACATGCCAAGGGGTTGGTTCAATCGAGTGCATGGCGCTCACCTCCGGTTAGATACTGAAGATGCTGCGCCCATGCCGTAATAGAGAGAATGCCCACCCAGGGCAATCCACTATTACGCCAACTGAAACGCCGGATGCTCGCGCAACGCCGTGACGCAGTAGTCAACAAAGCTGCGCACGCGCATCGACGCATGGCGGCCTTCGCGGTAGACCACATGCACCGGCTGCGGCGGCAACTCGAAGGCAGGCAATAGGCGCTGCAACTGGCCGCTCGCCAGGTGTTCGTGCAGCGGATAACTCAAGGCCCGAATCACGCCCGCTCCCTGCACTGCCGCATTGATCGCGCCTTGGACAGTGGCGCAACTCAGCCGGGCGCGAGCCTTGAGGGTGTAATGCGGGAAATCCCAGTGCACTGGGTCGGCGCTGGCAATCAGATGATGCTGCTTGAGTTCAGCCGGATGCCGGGGTTCGCCCCGGGTCGCCAAGTAAGCTGGGCTGGCGCAAAGGACAGTGCCCACCTGCCCGACCTGCCGCGCGATCAGCGACGAACTGGGCAATTCGCCGACCAGCACCGCCACGTCCAGCCCTTCTACGTGCAGGTTCGGGTAATAGTCGTGGTAATGCGCGATAACACGCACCGCCGGGTAGCGATCCGCATAGCCGGCCAACAACGGCGCCATGACATAGCGGCTGAACAGCAACGGCAGGAATATCCGCAGGTCGCCCTGGGCCTGCACATGCAAACCGTTGGCCGAGGCCTCGGCCGCGTCCACCGCTGCTAGCAGGCGCACGCAGTCGGCAAGGTAAGCCTGGCCTGCATCGGTCAGGTAGACCCCGCGTGTACTACGTTGCAGCAACACCACGCGCAGACGTGCCTCAAGGCGCGCAACCGCTCGTACCAGCGTCGGCCCGGAAACCTGCGCATGACGCGCCGCCGACGCCAGGCTGGGTTGCCCGGCCAGCGCGGCAAACAGCTGCATATCGCGAAAACGCTCCATCAGGCGCGCCGCTTGGTCGCCGCGCTCAGGGCCGGGTCCTGCCCGAGGCGCTGGCTGAGGAAATCCACAAACGTATTGACCTTGGCCGGTACGCGGCCGTTTTGCTGGAACACCACGTGGATCGGCAGTGGCGCCGGTTCGAAATCCTCCAGCACCAGCTCCAGCTCACCCGCCGCCACCGCTGCGGCGACTTGATAAGACAGCACCCGCGTCATGCCCCAGCCCAGGCGGGCCAGGTTGATCGCGGCATTGTTGGCGGTGACCACCAGGCGTGGCTCGATCGGTACCTTCAGCGGCTGGCCGGCGTCAATGAATGTCCACTCACTCACCAGTTGGCTGGACGATGAGGTGACAAGCTTGGCCTCACGCAACTGCTCAGGGCGCTGGGGCCGCCCGTGTTGGTCAAGATAAGCCGGCGATGCGCACACCACCCGGCGTACTTCGCCGACCTTGATCGCTTGCTGCAAGGATGGCTGCAGGTGGCCGATACGCACCGCCACGTCAACACCTTCGTCGGTCATATTGACCACTCTGTCGACCAGCAAGGCGTTGATGCTCACCAAGGGAAAACGGTCCAGGTAATCCCCCAGTACCGGCGCCACATACAGCTCGCCAAACAGTACCGGTGCGGTCACCGTCAACTGGCCGCCCGGGATGGAATAACTGCCCGCCGCCGCTTCCTCGGCCTCATCCAGTTCGGCAAGGATGCGTCGGCAATCTTCCAGGTAACGCTGGCCGGCTTCGGTCAAGTGCAGGCTGCGGGTGGTGCGCGCCAGCAACTGCGTGCCGATGCGTTGTTCCATGGCGGCAATGGCCCGAGTCACGCTGGGCGGCGAGGTGTTCAGGCGGCGCGCGGCAGCCGCGAAGCCCTCCTCCTCGGCCACGGCCAAGAACACCTGCATTTCATGAAATCGGTCCATCGGCGCCCCTCGGTTGTTATTGCGATTGCAGCCCCACCGCCGTACGCGGCATGCCAACGAAACCCGGCAGTGCTTCGATGCTGGCCAGCCAGGCGCGTACCTTAGGGTAGTCGGCAAGGGACACATTGCCTTCCGGCGCGTGGGCCACGTAGGTGTAGAAGGCGATGTCGGCAATGCTGGGCTGCTCACAGGCGAGGAAACGGCTCTGGTTCAGTTGCTGCTCCATCACGCTCAGCAAGGCATGGGCACGGTTGATTGCGCTGACCGTGTCCACCTCGGCGCCAAACACCGTGGCCAAGCGAGCCGTGGCAGGCCCGGCATGGAGTGGGCCAGCAGCGGCCGAGAGCCAGCGTTGTACTCGCGCCTGGCCAGTCGGGTCACTCGGCAGCCATTGGCCGTTGCCATAGGTGCTGGCCAGGTAAAGCAGGATGGCATTGGAGTCGGCCAGTACCGTGCCGCCGTCATCAATCACCGGCACCTGGCCAAAGCTGTTCAGGGTGGTGAGGAACTCAGGCGTTTTATGCGCACCTTGCTTGAGGTCCACCAGGATAAATTCACTCGTCAGCCCCAGCAGGGACAACATCAGCTCGACCCGGTGGGAGTGGCCGGACAGGGGGAAACCATAGAGTTTGATCGCAGGCTGGGTCATGACAGGCTCCAAATGAGTGGGTATCGACGCCACGGATGTTCTACCGCTGCCTTGTCTGGCGGAATGACCAGGATTCACAATCCAGCATTTCATCCAGCGAAACAATCCTTCGTGTACGTCGCAGCCAAACGTGGCGCGAAGATTTCATAAAAAAATTCAAACTATCGCCTTCCCCATCGTTCACACCTTCACGTGCAACGTTAAGTAGGAGGCAACATGCAGTACCGACAACTGGGTCATTCCGGCCTGCTGGTATCGGAAATCATCCTGGGCACCGTGCCCTTTGGCGGTCGCGCAGAATTTGAAAAATGCGGTGCGGTGGATGTGCCCCTGGCCAAGCGCATGTTCGATATGGCGTTCGACGCCGGGGTGAACATGGTCGACACCGCCGACCTCTATTCCCACGGCCTGGCCGAAGAAGTGGTGGGCAAGGCGCTGGGCGACAAACGCAACGAGATCCTGCTGGCCACCAAGGGCCGCAGCCCGGTGGACGACAACCCCAACAACTCCGGCTCATCGCGCTACCACTTGATCCGCGCGTGCGAAGCCAGCCTCAAGCGCCTGGGCACCGACCACATCGACTTGTACCAACTGCACAACTGGGACGGTATGACGCCGATCGAAGAGACCCTGGAAGCCCTGCGCCTGTTGGTGGGTTCGGGCAAGATCCGCTACTTCGGCACCAGCAACTTCACCGCCTGGCAGATGATGAAAACCCTGGGCAAGGCCGAACTACACGGGATGCTCAAGCCAATTACCCAGCAGATCTACTACACCCCGGAATCCCGCGAGGCCGAGTACGAGTTGCTGCCATTGGCCCTGGACCAGCAGGTCGGCACTTTGGTGTGGGGCCCGATGGGCGAAGGCTTGCTGACCGGCACAACCCGACGCGGGCACAAGCCGCCGGCCAATACTCGCCAGGGCAGCGGTTGGCCGGAACCCTATGTCCACGACCAGGAACGTGCGCTGGACATTATCGAGACCCTCGCCGCCGTCGGTGATGAACATGGCGTCTCGGTCGCCCGCACCTGCCTGGCCTGGCTCAAGGATCGCCCGGGGATCACCTCGCTGATTGTCGGCGCCCGTACCGAAGCACACCTGCGCGACAACCTGGCGGCCACTGAACTGAAACTCACCGAAGCGCAGTCGGCGCGCATCGAGGCCGTCACGCGCCGTCAGCCGTTGTACCCCTACTGGCACCGCTTCACCGCCGGGATTGATCGTTTTGACCCCGCGGAGCAACCGTTCCTCGCCGAGCATCAAAAGACCTTGGATGCGCGCACGGACAAGTAACACAAAACCCGCCCCAACGCCGATTGATTATGCGAGCGCAATGCTCAAAGCAACGGAGATCCAATGTGGGAGCTGGCTTGCCTGCGATAGCGGTAGTGCAGTAACAGTTGCAGCGACTGACCCACCGCTTTCGCAGGCAAGCCAACGCCTTCATTTGACATGCATCCCCTGTGGGCGAGCTTGCCCTCATGCCAGTGAGTTAGGCGAATACAATGCTCAAAGCAATGAAGTTCAACGCTTGGGTGACATCCAGGCGACGCGCGCCATCGCCGCCGGGTCGAGCATTTCCAGGCAGCGGCACAGGGAGCTGAAATCCGGCGATTGTGACAGCGACAGATGCAAGGTCTGGCTGGCCGACACCGGCACCACCGACCGCTGCGCGCACTGCCCGTCGTAGATCAGCGCATGCCGGATCATCGGGTTTTCTCGGCAGAACTTCAGCAGGTCAACCTGGCGCAAACGCACCAGCGCGGTGTTGATGATCAACAGGTCGAACATCACGCCGTTCGAACGCGTCAACGCCTGCACCTCGTCGAACGAGCTCAAGGGGGCGATGCGGTAGTAGCCCAACTGGTTGAGCATCTTCTCGATCTTGACCCGCTGCAAATGCTCTCCATCGGCGATCAGAAAACGTAACGCTTTATTGGACATAGGCAAACCTGGCAGATGGGCAGCGACGACGATCCTTCAACGCTCGCTACATTACCCGCCAGGGTTAAGCCTGGCTTTAAGACGATTCCGAAACGGCAACAAGCCGCGAGCCTCGCAAGTGATTAGACTGGCGTGCAGACCACGCCACCCCGTTCTTCGAGAACCAGCCCATGCGCAACCTGTTCCTCGCCAGCCTCTGCTTGCTCACCACCGCCCTCGCAGGCTGCCAGCAACACCCGCCGGCCAATGACCAACTCGACGCAGTGCTCTGGACCCAGACTTCCATCGAGCATGAACTGATCTACCGCCAGCTCTTCGCCAATGCCACCCGCCAACTGGATGTTGCCCTGGCCGACCCGAGCTGGGACGCCCTGCCCTTTGCCCCACGCAACCTGACCGGCCTGCCCCCGGCGGTGGTGGTGGACATCGACGAAACCCTGCTGGACAACGTGCCCCTCAACGCCCGCGACATCATCAACAATCAGGTCTATTCCTATGACCGCTGGAACACCTGGGTCGAGCAGGCCAAGGCCCAGGCATTGCCAGGCTCGGTAGCGTTCCTGCAGGCAGCCAGACAAAAAGGCATCCAGGTTTACTACCTCACCAACCGAGAACACAGCCAGGTCGCGGCCACCGCAAAAAACCTGCGTTTGCGCGGCTTTCCGATTGAGAGCGACGCACAGATCCTGGCGGCCAGCACCCCCACCGGCCACTGCGAAAGCGCGGGCTACGGCAAGCAGTGCCGCCGCCAGTGGGTCGCCAACCATGCCCGCGTGCTGTTGATGGCCGGAGACTCCCTGGGAGATTTCGTGCAGGCCGAACACAATACCCTGGCCGCGCAGCGCAAGGCCGTCGAACCCTATGTGAACTGGCTAGGCCAGCGCTGGTTCCTGTTGCCCAACCCGAGCTACGGCAACTGGTACAGCGCGCCGTATGGGGACGATGAGCGCTTGCCGTTTGCGCAGAAACGCAAGCTCAAGCAGCGGGCATTGCTGTTGCAGGAATAGGGTGTGTGGCTCCCACGGGGGCCATTCGAGCTCGACAAGTGATGACTCAGACTTTAACGTTCTGCCGAATATTCCAGCCAAACTTCACCGGCCCTCCCTCCTTGGCGCCATCGGCCTTCTGCGGCTGGTAGCTGAACTCGACAGTAGCGAAGTTCAAAGCGATACGGTCGTACAGCACATCGCCGGCCTTTTCTGCGCTGGTGCTGTAGGACACCACCATGACCTCCTTGAGCGTCATCACCAGATACTCAATCGGGCTGGCCCCTCCCGCCTTGCGAACCACCAGCCTGGCTTCGGGATAATGCTTACCGCTTGCACAGGCCATCATCAGGTTGGGGCTGGATTTGTCCAACGGTTTAACCAGGTTCAGGTTGGCAAAATCCGCCTTGCCGGCACCACCGCCGGTACCGGCGTGCATCGACCCGGTCTGCGATACACCCCATGCCCATTCGGTAATATCAATTTCATCGCGATGGGCCTGGTCCCGTGATTCACCTTTGATGTCGCCCAGTTTCAAAAACATATCAACGGCCATGTTGGCTCCTTGTCCTAGCGTGCGTCGGTAATGACGTGGGTCGCACTGTTGATCAGGCGGAGCGAGCATACTATTGCGTGAGGCGCCTCGGTATTTGGGCCCGATGGAATTCAAGCGGATGCTGGAGCATGAGCCACGAGAGTCGAAGTTGGTCTCGGAGGCGATGAATACGGCGCTAACGTGTGCCGGAGCGCTGCTAAGCTGGGTAGCCATTACTAGTGGCGTTGCACTAATACCTTTCACTGCGGGGGTCAGCGCAGTGATCTCGTTTATTGGGAAGGCAGCCCTAATTGCAAGCGGCGCGCAATGTTTCATCGGGTTAGGGCGTGCGGGCGCTGAGGTGCTAGTTCCACGGGACCTTGATCAGTTGGATAACGAAGCCTGGTTTCAGGCCGTAGCCGCGCTGCTGGATGCTATTGCATTGCTTGGCGTTGCCACCTCAGCCTTAACCGTAACCAAAACAGTCAACACCACGCGGAAAGTCACCGGAAAATCCTTCACTCAGGTGCTCAGAAGTCTGAATCGACAAGAAAGGGTAAAGCTCAATAATGAGTTGCTCAGACTCCAAGATCCCCGGTTAACACCAAAAATACTCAAGATTAAACAATCCAACAGGGTGCTCCCCAAGCGAATCAGCGCTACGAAAATGCGACAGACTACCGCCAACCATATACAAGAGACGTTAGCCGCAGCGCTCGGCCTCACCGGTAGTGCAATATCCGGTAATGTCAAAACATTGGCCATTGGTATCTACGAGGAAGTCCCCCAATAAACAACTTAAGGCAAACCTCGTAGAGCGACTTTGATGATAGTGATCAAGGTTCTCAAGGCCCTCGCAAGCACTAGCGATCACACCTTTCTGGATCGTTCATTTTTTGCTATTTCGTTGGAAATCCAAGCAACACCAAGCGTCATAGCGATAAGAAAAATTTCAACAATAGCGAGCCAAATCAGGGTCATCCAATACTGCTTTGGTTGCTCCAGAAGCGTGTAAGTGGCGGAAGGCCCTACACGGCTGAAAGCCACAATCACGCCGCGAATTAACCCATCAACTATCTGGTAGCCTAAAAGCCCCGTACAAACGGCGAGAGCCGCTGTAACGCACCATAACGACCGACTGTCAGAACGTTTCATGGAGCTGCTCCTGAGCCCAAAATCCAGGCGGCATTCTGCCTGGAATGGGTAAAGAATCAGCAAAAGGAAACCATTTAACTATTTAGACTACAACCTTAAAAGAAATGACCTACACCTCTGAGCGCGGAACTCACACCGCCCTGGCCGCAATCGCCTCCACCTCCACCAACGCCCCCGGCAATGGCAACGCCACTACTTGCAACGCGGTGCGCGCCGGTTTGTTCGGTTGCTCGGGCGTGCCAAAGAACTGGGTATAACCGCGCTGCAAACCGGCAAAATCCAGCTTGCCATCAGTCTCTTCGGCGCCGACCAGAAACACCCGTAACTGCACGATGTCGCCCAGGTCCAAGTCATGTTGGCGCAGGATCTGGCGCAGTTTGTTGAACACTGAAACGCTCTGCACTTCAGTGTCGCCATACACCCCAGGCACCTTCGGGTCGGCGGGGTCCGGTAGCGTGCCGCTGACAAACACCAGGCTGGCCGAGGCCGGCACGGTGACGGTTTGCGAGATGGGGAATTCGCCGACGCTGGTGCGGTGGATGCTGTTGCTCATGGTGAGGCTCCTCAGGATGCGGCCAACGCCGCGAGTTGGTGTTGTTGGGTGATGCGCTCGGCCAGTTGCGCGACCACATGGCGCGCCGAGTTGGCTGCCGATTCCTGCCAGATGCCCACGCCGCTTTGCACCAGGCCGTCGCCGGCGAAGTACACCCGGCCATGGGGCTGTTCAAGCAACGCGTGGGCTTGGGCGGGGAAGTGTTCGCGTTGCAACCACGGGCCTTCGCTGTAGGGGATCTGCTCCCAGGACACCGCCAACGGGTTACGCAAATGCCTGGCATAACCTGGATGCAACAGCTCTACGGCTTGCCGTGAGGCGGCGTACTGCTGATCGAGCGGTTGGGCGCCAAACACGTCGGCGCCTTCGCCGGTCACGTAACCGGCCACCAGCACGCCTTCGCGGGTGTTGAGGTCGTTGCTGGGGTACCACAGCAGGCGCGCCGGATGCTCGATCCACGACAAGCCGCCGTAGGTACGGTAGTCGGTCTCCCAAAAGCGCGGCGATTGCCAGGCCACCTTGGTCGCCTGGTCGCTGCGGGTGCTGAGCAAGGCCGCCTTGACCGGCGCGCTGAAGTCGGTATCGAGCTTGGCCAGCAGGGGCAGCGGCAGGGTGGAGATTAAAAAGTCGGCACGCACCACCTGTTCACGGTCACTGCGCTGGTCGTGGTAAGTCACCGCCACGCCGTCCTCCAGCTGGCGGATCTGCCGCACCTGGGCGCCCAGTTGCACCTGCTCCTGCACGCGCCGGTAGAAGGCCTCGGTGATCCGGTCCATGCCGCCCACCGGCTGGAACATGGTGGCCGAAAATTCTGGGAACTCGGTGTGCAGTAAAGCCCCCCAGAGTTCCGGGTGCAGCAACCGCTCCAACGTCAACGGGCTGCGGCGGGCGGGCAAGGCGCCAGGGTGAGCGGCGGATTCAAGGTGCCCCGAACGCAGGGTGCCCTCAAACGCCAACGCCTGGGACAGGTCGCCATAGACCTGCAAAAAAGCCAGCAGGCGCGTGCGCTCTTCGCCACTCAGTACATCGTCAAGGGCATCGCGTTGCACCGCCTTGGCCAACAAGCCGGATAAATGCCCACGCGTATCGTTGAGCGCCTGGCCGACGCTGAACGCTGCCTGGCTCAGGTCCGGTCGCACCTGGGCGCCATGACTGCTGTTGACCAGCACTTCCAGGGGCACGCCCAGTTCACTGCAATAGTCGAGGATCGTGCGGTGCTGGCTGGGAATACGCGCCGGCCCGGCGTTGAAATACTGCCCAGGGTCAAACCCCACCGTCTGCGAGCGACCGTCCTTATAGTCCACGCGGTCGCCGTTACGCAGAGTCCAGGTGCGGCCACCCACGCGCTCGCGGGCCTCCAGCACCTGCACGCTGAAGCCCGCGCGCGTCAGCTCCAGCGCAGTGACCAACCCGGCAATTCCGGCGCCCAGCACCAGTACACGGGTGCCCTGCCCCAGGCCGTCCTTGAGTTTCAGTGGTTGCGGTCGACGGTGTGACGATGGGCCCAGCCCCAACACTGCCAGTGCATCCTTGACCGCTTTCTCACCGCCCACCGCGGCGATACTCGACAGCGCTTCACGTCGTGTCAGTCCCATGTCTGTGCCTCCTTAATCCGGCAGCCCGGGCGGGTTGATCAGCGACTGGTCGACCCGTTCCACATCCAGGCCCCAACGTTGCAGCACCTGCGCATATTGCCCCCCGGCAATCGCACCTTGCAGGGCGGTGTGAATCGGTTTGACCAGGCCGTTGTCCTTGCGCGTGGTCACCGCGATATCCGCCTGCAACGGCCAGCCACCATTGACGGTGCCGACGCGCTTGATGCCGCCGGTGATCGCTGCCGAATAGGCGTACACCGAGTTCGGCCCGAACAGTGCGTCGCTGCGCCCCGACTGCACCGCCAGTTGCGCGGCGGCCTGGTCGTCGAAGTACTGCAACAGCGCCGGTTTTAGGCCGGCTTTCTCATTGGCCTCGTTCCAGGCCAGCAGGACTTTTTCCTGGTTGGTGCCGGAGCCGACGATGATCTTCAGCCCGGCAATGTCCGCCGCCTGCTTGATCTCACTGATCTTGCTGGTGCTCTTGACGTAAAACCCGAGCACATCCTGGCGGTAGGTGGCGAAGTCGAAACGCTTTTTGCGCGCCTCGGTCACGGTGACGTTGCTGATCACCGCGTCGTATTTGCCCGAGCTGACGCCCAGGGGCCAGTCTTCCCAACTGGTTTGCACCACGTTGAGTTGCAGGCCAAGGCTGTCGGCCACCAATTGGGCGGTGTCAGCCTCGCTGCCGATGGTGGTCTTGTCGTCACTGGCCAGCAGCGCCAGCGGTGGCCCGGCTACGCCTGACACGGCCACAGTGAACTTGCCAGGCTGGGCGAACTTGAAGCCCGGCGGGATCTGCGCGATGGCCGCTTCATTGCGTGGCGCATGGATGCGCGGGCGGTCGGGGCTGAGGTCGACCTGTTGCACGGCAAATGCGCTGTGGGCAGTGGCGCCGGCAATTGCCAACAGGGCGACACGGGCAGTAGTGATAAACATGGGCAGTCACTCCTTGAACTAAAGCACTTTGCCGAGAAAGGCCTGGGTGCGGGGATGTCGGGGTTGGCGAAAAATCTGTTCAGGCGGGCCTTCTTCGATCAGTTGACCGTCGCAGAGGAACACCACGTGGTCGGCCACTTCGCGGGCAAAGCCGATCTCATGGGTGACGATCACCAGGGTCACGCCCAGCTGGGTCAAGCCCTTGATCACGTCCAGCACCTCACCCACCAGCTCCGGGTCGAGGGCCGAGGTGGGCTCGTCGAACAGCAACACTTTGGGGTCGAGCGCCAAGGCCCGGGCGATGGCGACGCGTTGCTGTTGGCCGCCGGAGAGCTGGCGCGGGTAGGCGTCGGCCTTGTCCGCCAGGCCGACCTTGGCGAGCAGTTCATCGGCCTTGTCACGGGCCTGCGCCCGGCTCCAGCGCTTGTGCGCCAGGGGCGCTTCGGCGATGTTTTCCCAGGCAGTGAGGTGGGGAAACAGGTTGAAGTTCTGAAACACAAAGCCCACGTCGATGCGGCGCTTGAGGATCTCGCGTTCGGTGAGTTCAAACAGCAGGTCGCCTTTGCGCCGATAGCCGACGTATTCACCGTCGATGGTGATATGCCCGCTGTCGATCTTCTCCAAGTGGTTGATGGTGCGCAGCAAGGTGGACTTGCCCGAGCCGGACGGCCCGAGGATCACCGTGACCTTGCCAGCGTCAATGCTCAGGTCGATATGATCGAGTACCTGCTGGTTGCCAAAGCGCTTGCCCACGCCCTGAATCTGAATGCGCCCGGCGCGTGCTTCAGGCATGGGCCTTCTCCTTGAACCAGCGGAGCACGCGCTGCAGCGGCGTGGGTGGCAGCACCCGCGCGGTGCCCCGGGCGAAGTGGCGCTCGACGTAGTACTGGGCGCTGGTGAGCACGGTGGTGATGATCAAGTACCAGACCGTGGCGACGATCAACAATGGGATCACCGCCTGGGTGCGGTTGTAGATGACCTGCACGGTGTAGAACAGCTCGGGCAAGGCCAGTACGTAGACAATCGAGGTGCCCTTGACCAGGCCGATGATTTCGTTGAACCCCGACGGCAAGATCGAGCGCAGCGCCTGGGGCAGGATGATCCGGAAGATGCGTCGAGAGGCCGGCAACCCCAAGGCCGCCGCCGCTTCATGCTGGCCGGCATCCACGCCGATCAGCCCACCGCGAATGATCTCCGCCGCGTAGGCCGCCTGCATCAGGCTCAAGCCCAGGACGGCCACGGTAAATTGGCTGAGCACATCCACCGTCGACCACTCGGCGAACACCAGGTCGGTGAACGGCACGCCTAGCACGATGTGGTCGTACAGGTAGGCAAAGTTGTAGAGGATGATCAGCACCAGCAGGGCCGGCATCGAGCGGAAGAACCAGATGTAGCCCCAGGCCAACGCCGCCAGCAACGGCGAACCCGACAGCCGCGCCAGGGCCAGCGCGGTACCCAGCAGGATGCTGAACACTGTACTGAGCAGCGTCAGCAGCAACGTCTGGCCCAGCCCGCGCAGCACCGAGGGCGAGAAGAACCATTGGCCGAACACGCCCCATTCCCAGCGCGGGTTGGTGGCCAGGGAGTGCACGATGGCGAGTAATACCAGCGCGGCGAAAATCGACCCGGCCCAGCGCCAGGGGTGCCGGGCCGGCACTACGCGCAACGCCTTGATCGGCGTGGCGGCACGGCGTTGGCGCAGCGGTTGGGCGCTGACTTCATCCAGCAGGTCATAGGGTTTGGCGACAATGGGCATGTTCTTTTCCTCGCAGGCCTCAGAAGGCGTAAGTCAGCCGGGTGTAGTAATACCCACCGGTAAAACCGTAGGGCGAATAGGTGCCGTAGCTGGCAACCATGGTGCTGCTCGGCACCCCTTGTTTCTTGGGATAGAGGTCGAACAGGTTCTTGGCGCCGATGGCGATGTTCAGGTCTTTGGTGAGGCTGTAGCCCAGGTCGAGGTCGGTGATCCAGCGGGCGTTGTAGACCCGGTCCAGGTCACGATTGGCCGATGAGTTCACTTCCTTGTACGAGCCGTAGCGGGTCAGGGCCAGGTTGAGGTTGAAGCGGTCGATGCGCCAGTCACCGCCCAGGATCAGCTTGGTGTTGGGTTGCACGCCGGTGATCAGGTTGCGCGCCTGGCGGTCCATCAGGTCGTAGGAGGTGCCGAGGATGTCAGTGGATGCCTTGTAGTTGAGGATTTTGGTCTGGTTCCAGTTGAACGCGGCGGTCCACTTCAGCGCGCCGAACGCGCCCAGGTCCTGGTTATAGCTGCTGACCAGGTCCAGGCCTTTGGTGCGAGTGTCGGCGCCGTTGATAAAGTACTGGCCGCCAGAGGTGGAGTTGATACCGTTGTTCTGCAACACCTGGGTGACTTCCGGGCCCAGCAAGGTGCCGGTAAGGGTGATGCGGTCACGCAGGTTGATCACGTAGGCATCGGCGGTGAAGCTCAGGCGGTCGGTGGGTGTGAGCGTGAAACCAAGGCTGAAGTTGGTGGAGCGCTCGGGCTTCAACTCTTGCGCACCTAGCGCCTGGGCCGCCGCCGAACCCACCGGCAGCACGCCATAGTTGATCGACTGATACACCCCATCGACGACGCCATAGGTGGTGGAGCGCGCACTGAACAGGCTGTTGGCCAGGGACGGCGCACGAAAGCCATTGCTCACCGTGGCGCGCACCGCGAACTGCGGGGTGAAGTCGTAGCGGGTGGTCAGCTTGCCGCTGCGGGTGGCGCCCACGCCCTCGTTGTAATGCTCATAACGCACCGCCGTGCCAACGTACCAGTCCGGCATGGGGTTGAAACCCACATCCACATAACCGGCCAGGCTGTTGCGTGACGCGCTGCTTTCTTCGTCCGGTGAAATACCGTTGGTGACCTGCGCCCCGGACGAGGCGCAGTTACCCGGCGCCACGCAGTAACCGCCATTGGCATAGGACGCGTAATCGCCGGCTTGCACCTCGTAGGTGTCGCGCCGATGCTCGAAGCCGTAGGACAGGTCCAAGGGCTTTTGCAGACCGATGTCGAAGCCACGCTTGAAGTCCAGGTTGGTGGTCAGCTCGGTGGAAATCCAGGTGCCGGAGGTGAAGCTGTTCGGCGTGGCTTGGCCCAGGGAAGGGTTCTGGTTGTGGGTGGTGCCCTGCTCCGCTTCGTTGCGCCCGTAGGTGGTAGACAAGTCCCAGTCCCACTCGCCCACAGTGCCCTTGCCACCGAACGCCGCCTGGAAGTCGTCCTCGTCGATGTACCAGGTGGGGGTATACCCGGCCGGGTAACCGTTGGGCCCGGTGGTAATGGTGTTGGTGATGGTCGGCAGGCGGAAGTTCTGCCCCTGCTCGGCCTTGCGTCGCGAGTAAGTGGTGAAGGAGTAGAAGCTGAGGCTGTCGTCGATCGGCAACTCGGCGTTGTAGCCCAGGGTCAGCAGGTTGGTCTTGGGTGTGCCGTAGCCACCATAGGTGGACTTGCCCGCCAGGCCATAGGCTTGCTCATAGGTGTAGCCGTTGGCGCTGGCCTTGTTGTCATCGTTCTGGCTGCGCGCATCCAGGGCCAGTTGTACGATGCCGCCGTTGCCGATTTCGAAGCCCTTGTTGAGGCTTTGCTGCACGGTCTGCTTCTTGCCGTCGTAGCCAAGGCCCGCGTGGGTCACCGAGGTACCGCGGGTATCGGCCTTGAGGATCACGTTGATCACCCCGGCGATGGCGTCAGACCCATATTGAGCAGCCGCACCATCGCGCAGCACTTCGACATGGTCGATGGCGCTGATGGGTATCAGGTCCAGATCAGCCGGCGCCGCGCCGGTGTTGATGCCGTTGATATTCAAGGTGGCACTGGTGTGGCGGCGCTTGCCGTTGACCAGCACCAACACTTCGGCGGCGCTCAAGCCCCGCAGGTTCGGTGCCCGGGCAATACCGCTGGCGTCCCAACCGGTTTTTTCCGGCAGGGTCAGCGACGGAATCACCGCGCTCAACGCCTCCATCAACCCGGGCTTGCCGGTGTTTTGCAATTGCTGGGCGCTGACCACGTCAATCGGCACCGGGCTACTAGTGACCGTGCGCTGCTCGGCGCCACGGTTGCCGGTCACAACGACCGTAGACAAAGTGCTGTCTTCCTGGGCCTGCGAAGCTGCGGCGAACAGCGACAGGGTCAGGGCAGCAGTAGGTTGCAGAATGTGCTTCATATCCATTCCCAGCTTTTTCCAAATCGCAAAGTCGAGCAGGCACGCGCCGGGCACGGCGGGGCCGATGTTCAAAGGGGCGATACGGCGTGGGCTAGGTGTGGGGCAAGCGAGGGGTTTGAAGTGACAACATACGTTGAGCTCCCGTCCAACGACTCTGCGGCGGCGGGAGGATTACCCGGTCAGGCGCGCAGAATCTGAATCACGCTGGGTACCATCCGAGGTCAGGGGTAGGCTGTTGGGATCAAACATAACGGAATGGATTTTAAAAATATAATGCTATTTGGGCATAAGCTAATATTCTGTACTTTCATTATTTATAAAAATAATTATTCATAAAAATGATTTTTAATCTGAGCGCGCAGAACGCTTCAAAGTGTGGCAGGGGGCTTGCTCCCGATGACTGTGGGCCAGTCAAAATGCATTTACTGACACGCCCCCCATCGCAACGGTAACTACCGACGGTAACCACGATGCGAAGCGAGCCGCTCTTGATCTTAGGCGCCCCGTTAAACCACGCTGGCCGGAATTCGACAGGGATTTGGGGGGGTAAACCGGCAGGGATGCC
>NZ_QODJ01000048.1:0-50556 GCF_009935965.1 Pseudomonas sp. L13 | reverse complement strand
TTCTTAAACCTTACGATGAACCAGTTTGATGCGCGACAGCGCTATGTCGGAGACTTAGTGGGGCCTCCCACATTTTTTGCGTTTCTTCAGTTAGAACGTCACTTCCATGTTCACCGTCGGCGTTGAGGTGCGGCTGCCACGCCCACCGTCCACGCCGAATTTGTTATGCCAGTATTCATAGCCCACCCCCAGGTACAGGTTCGGCTTGACGCTTTTACCCGGTCGCACCGCCACCATCAGCGCTGTACGCATCAGCGCTTCCGCTGCGGTATCGCGGCCATGGTAGTCCTCGCCTTTTGCCCCGACGTAGTTAATGAACCCCTGAAATTTCGCCGCATGGTTGCCGACTTCGAACGGGCGCATCCACGTCAGGTTAAGCATGTAGGTGTCGTCGAAGGTGTGGTTCGACTCCCGCGCGCCGGGGATGCCGGTGTGGTTCTTTTCCTTGTAGTACATCAGGCTCAGGTCCAGCACGCCGACGGTATTGAATTTCAACGTGGGGCCAATCACCAGCGCGCGCTTCTTGGCGGAAGCGAAGTTGTTGTTACGGTTGGCGTCGAAGCCCAGGGTCAGCGCGTAATCCTTGATCAGCCCGGTGCCTGGCGGCAGGTCGAACACGCGTGAGGCATATAGCTGATGCCGGTACACGGCGTACACCTCGCTGCCACCGTGGTCGGTGCCCTTGCGCGGGTCGCTGCTGTCGGACAGGAACACATCGAGGTTGAGGAAATTGCTGCCGTAACGATAGCCGCTGGCATGGGTAAAGCTGTAGATGCGCTTGCTGAAGTCGTCGGGGTTGTTCGGGTTGGTGAAGTGCTGCCCGTAGCGAAACCCGACGCTGTTGTTCATCCATTCCACCGCGACAGCCTCCCCGCCGCCGAGAAGGGTTAGTGCGACGGTGGCGCCCTGTAGTGCCTTTTTCATACTTTTTGTCCTTTGGCGTTCTGGCTCGTGACGGCCGGATTGTTTTTGTAACGCCGTTGGAGGGTATCTTGTTCGATTGATTGTATACAACTCTATGGACATACAGTCTGAACATTGCATACAGTGAGCGCACAACAAAAACAGAGAACCCCTCACCATGACTATCCCGAAGGCGTCACCGCAGCGGCCCGAAGATGAAAATCTGGGCGTCGCCGCCAACATGGCTTACGGCCTGCAGCATGTGCTCACCATGTATGGCGGCATCGTCGCCGTGCCGTTGATCGTCGGCCAGGCAGCCGGGTTGTCGCCGGCGGATATCGGCCTGCTGATCGCGGCATCGCTGTTTGCCGGTGGCCTGGCCACGCTGTTGCAAACCCTGGGCCTGCCGTTCTTCGGCTGTCAGTTGCCGCTGGTGCAGGGCGTGTCGTTCGCGGGTGTGGCGACCATGGTGGCGATTGTCGGCAGCGACGGTGCCGGTGGCGTGCCAGCGATTCTCGGCGCGGTGATGGCCGCATCCTTTATCGGCTTGTTGATCACCCCGGTGTTCTCAAGGATTACCAAGTTTTTCCCGCCGCTGGTGACGGGCATTGTGATCACCACCATCGGCCTGACCCTGATGCCCGTGGCGGCGCGCTGGGCCATGGGCGGCAACAGCCGGGCGGCGGATTTTGGCAGCATGTCCAACATCGGCCTGGCCGCGCTGACCCTGGTGCTGGTGCTGCTGCTGAGCAAGATCGGCAGCGCAACCATCTCGCGCTTGTCGATCCTGCTGGCCATGGTGATTGGCACGGTGATCGCGGTGCTGCTCGGCATGGCGGACTTCTCTGGTGTGATGCAGGGGCCGATGTTCGGTTTCCCCACGCCCTTTCACTTTGGCATGCCCACCTTCCATGTGGCGGCGATTATTTCCATGTGCATCGTGGTGATGGTGACGCTGGTGGAAACCTCGGCGGATATCCTGGCGGTGGGCGAGATCATCGACACCAAGGTCGACTCCAAGCGCCTGGGCAACGGCCTGCGCGCCGACATGCTGTCGAGCATGTTCGCGCCGATCTTCGGTTCGTTCACCCAAAGTGCGTTTGCCCAGAACGTGGGCCTGGTGGCGGTGACCGGGGTCAAGAGCCGGTTCGTAGTGGCCACCGGCGGGGTGTTCCTGGTGGTGCTTGGCCTGCTGCCGTTCATGGGCCGGGTGATCGCGGCCGTGCCCACCTCTGTGTTGGGCGGCGCCGGGATTGTGTTGTTTGGCACGGTGGCGGCCAGCGGGATTCGCACGCTGTCGAGGGTGGATTACCGCAATAACATGAACCTGATCATCGTTGCCACGTCTATCGGCTTCGGCATGATCCCCATCGCCGCACCAAGTTTCTACGATCACTTTCCAAGCTGGTTCGCGACCATCTTCCACTCGGGCATCAGCTCGTCGGCGATTATGGCGATTCTGCTGAACCTGGCGTTCAACCACTTCACCGCCGGCAATTCGGACCAGCAGTCAGTGTTTGTGGCGGGGACCGAGCGTAGCCTGTGCTTTCGCGACGTGGCCGCGTTGCGCGACGGCGATTACTACCGGGGTGGGAAGTTGTTTGATGCAGAGGGCAAGGAGATTCCGTTGGTGGCCGATGCCCAGAGGAAAACATCCAAGCCTGAGACCAGCGAGGTTTAACGAGCGACGCCGTATACCCTGTGGGAGCTGGCTTGCCTGCGATAGCGATGGTGAATTCACCGGTGCTATCGCAGGCAAGCCAGCTCCCACAGGGATTCAACCCGCTTTCAGTTCTTTGCAGGGCAACGAACACGCCTCATCCAGAAACTTCACCACTGTCCCCATGCACGCCTGGCGTTCTTCCACATGGGGCATGTGGCTGGAGTCTTCAAACAGTGCCCAGCGCACGTCCGCTATCTCATCCAGGAACGGCTTGACCACCAACGGTGTGGCTTCATCATGCCGGCCGGAAATCACCAGGGTTGGCACCTTGATCGCTGACAGGCGGCCGATCACGTTCCAGTCCTTCAAGCTGCCGATCACGTGGAATTCGGTCGGGCCGCTCATGGCGTGGTACACCGTAGGGTCCGCATCCACTTGGGCGAAGGTGCGCGCCACTTCTTCGGGCCACGGGTTGACCCGGCACACGTGCTGGTCATAGAAAACCCGTGAGGCGGCCAGGTATTGCGGGTCTTGGTAGGTGCCGGCCTGCTCGTGCTTGAGCAGGGTTTCGTGCACGCCTTCAGGCAACAGCTTGCGCAGGCGGTTGGCTTCGCTGACCCAGGTGCGCATGCAGGTGGGCGAGTTGGCAGGGATAAACGCGCGCAGGCCCTTGGGTTGCAAGATCGCGTGTTCGCTGCCGAGCATGCCGCCCCAGGACTGACCGAGGATCGCGTAGTTCTCACTGATTTGCAGGTGGTCCAGCAGGTTGTTCAATTCGTCGAGGAACAGGCCGATAGTCCAGAACGACGGGTCTTTTTCCGGTAAGTGCGTGGAGCGGCCGTTGCCCAACTGGTCGTAGTGAATGACTGCGTGGCCGCTGGCGGCGACATCCTTGAAGGCGTCGACGTAATCGTGGGTGCAGCCCGGGCCTCCATGGATGATCACCAAGGGCGTGCGGCCTGTGTTCAGGTCGCCCGTGACGCGATACCAGGTCTGATAGGCGCCAAAGGGCGCGTAGCCTTCGCGAACTTTTTCGATGAATTCCATTTCGTACCCTGCTCTGAAAAAAAGGATCAGGGTTACGATAGTCTGAACAAAAAGTTTAGGTAACTAGCAAAACAGATAGGTTTTTGCCCAAAGCTCAACCTTCCAGCAAGCGGTAATGGGTGGCCCGAACCACCGCCTGAACACGGTTTTTGGCGCCCAGTTTGTGCATCGCCGAGGCCAGGTGCAGGGTGACCACCGCCAGGGAGCGGCTCAATTGCGTGGCGATTTCGGCGGCGGTCAGGCCTTCAGCCGCCCATTTCAGGCATTCGCGCTCGCGCTTGGTCAGGCGGACGTGCGGATAAGCCCGCACCTCCTTGCTGAACAGTGGGTACGCCGCTTCTTGGAGGGCATGGGTAATCAGGCTGAAATCGGCCAGCGTATGTTGGGCGTCCTTCAATACCGTGCGCGCCTTGCCGGTGCGTAAGCCGGTGAGCGAGGCAAAACCGCCCTTGGGCAGATGAATCGGCACACTGACGCCGCAGGTCAGTTGGCGTTCATGCAGGTAGGAGGAAACGGGGGCGTGGCAGGGGTCGATGATCTTTTGCAGCGCGGTCTCGGTCTTGGCCTCATAGGACCAGACAAACGGTGATACCGAACTCAGTGCCAGGTGTTGCACCGGGTCGATCTGGTAAAACCCTTCGCTGCACCATAAGGCGTGCCAGTCGGCCGGCGTGTTGCGCAGTTGCAACAGCGAGGGGGTGATCAGTGTGCCGTTGAGGTCAATGGGCACCGGGCTGTAGTCATACACCAGTGCGTCGAAGCCCAGTTGTTGGGCAAGGATAAACGCATTGTCCATCTGTTCATCCAGGCTCCTGCCCGGTATGAGGCGATTATTGAAGGCGGTCAGCTTGGCCAGCATCCGTTCTGCTCCCGAATTCATTTGAATCTCGACTTGCTGCAAGTAGAATGCCACGCCCCGGCGAAGGACTGCCAGGCCAAACCTATAAGAAATACTAGGTTATGGACGCACGGCATCCTCGGTAGTGTTGACCTGATAAACGGCCGCTACCCGCCAGGCCGATACAACACAAGGAATGTATGCATGTGGCGTGAAATTGCCCCCGACCAGCAGTACAACGTGCAAGTCGACGGCCACAACCTCGTGGTCTACAGCTTTGGCGAAGGTGATGAGGTGCTGCTGTGTCTCAACGGCGGGCCGGGCCTGCCGTGTGACTATCTGCGCGACGCCCATGGCTGGCTCAAAGCACATAACCTGCGAGTGGTTGCATTCGACCAGCTTGGCACGGGCGCATCAGCCAGACCGACCGATGCCGCACTGTGGGAAATCCGCCGTTATGTCGAAGAAGTCGAGACCGTGCGCCAGGCGCTGGGCCTGGGCCGCGTGCATTTGCTCGGGCATTCCTGGGGCGGTTGGCTGGGCATCGAATATGCCGTGCATTATCCCGGTGCGCTCAAAAGCTTGATCCTGGAAAACACCGTCGGCGACATTCCCCACCTGTCCCAGGAACTGGAACGCCTGCGCGGCGCCCTGGGCAGCGAAACCGTGGCCATGATGCAACGCCACGAAGCCATGGGCACTCTCGACCATCCGCAGTACCAGGCCGCCATCACCTTGCTCAACTACCGCCACGTGTGCCGGCTTGACGAATGGCCGGAGCCGGTCAAGCGTTCCCTGGGCGACTGGAACATGGGGCCTTACGAAACCATGCAAGGCCCCAACGAGTTCCTCTATATCGGCAACCTCAAGGACTGGAACCGCCTCAAGGAAATGGCCGAGTTCACGATGCCGATCCTGATCACCACCGGCCAGCACGACGAACTCACCCCCGCCTGTGCGATGCGCATGAAACTTGCAGCACCCCATGCCGAGTTGCAGGTGTTCCCCAACAGCAGTCATATGCCGTTTTACGAGGAGCCGCAGGCGTACTTCCCGGTGCTGCTGGACTTTCTCGCGCGCCACCGAGGCTGACGCATGAACCTGGCGCGCTACCGTTTTGTGTTGTCCCGGCCCCTGCAATTGCTGCCGGTGCTGTTGGGCATCAGCCTGATCACCTTCGTGTTGGTGCGCTCGATTCCCGGCGACCCGGCGCGCGCCTTGCTGGGTTCGCGCAGCACGCCGGATGCGCTGTTGAAGATCCGCGCCCAGTTCGGCCTCGACCAGCCCTTGTGGCTGCAATACTTTTACTTCCTGAAAAACCTGCTCAAGGGCGACCTCGGCCAATCGCTGCTGTACAAGGTCGACGCCCTCAAACTGATCGTCACCCGCATCGAGCCGACCCTGGTGCTGGTGCTGGGCAGCGTGGTGCTCGCTTTGTTGATAGCGCTGCCACTGGCGACGATTGCGGCGCGCCAGCAAGGCCGTTGGGCGGACAAGCTGATCCGCGTGTTCACCACGGTCGGCCTGGGCATGCCAGCGTTCTGGCTGGGGTTGATGCTGATCTTGCTGCTCAGCGTGAAATGGGGCTTGTTCCCAGTGTCTGGCTATGGGCGTACCTGGCTAGACAAGGCGCACCACATGCTTTTGCCATGCCTGACCATCGCCCTGGCGCTGTCGGCGGTGCTGGTGCGCAACCTGCGGGCGAGCATGTTGATGGAGTTGCAGGCAGACCATGTCACCGCTGCCCGCGCGCGCGGGCTGCCTGAAGGCGCGGTGTTTCGCCGGCATGTGCTGCCCAACGCCCTGGTGCCAGCGGTCAACCTGCTGGCGGTCAACATCGGTTGGTTGATCAGCGGCACGGTGGTCATCGAAAGCCTGTTCGCGATTCCAGGCATCGGCCAGTTGTTGGTGCGCGGCATTTTCACCCGTGACTACATGGTGGTGCAGGGCGTGGCGATGGTGCTGGCCTGTGCCACGGTGGTGGTCAACTTCATGGCCGACCTGGTAACCGTGGCCCTCGATCCACGGGTGAAGATGCAATGAGCAGTCGCCTCTTGATTGCCCCCTGGCGCTTGCGCCTGCGCTTTGGTTTTCGCAATGGCCGGCTGACCGCCGCATGGGGGTTGTTGATCCTGTTCGCATGGTTGGCTCTGGCGCTGTTTGCGCCGTGGGTCGCGCCCTACGACCCTATCGCACAGGACACCAGCATCAGCTTGCTAGCCCCCAGCCTTGCCCATCCGTTGGGTACGGACAACTACGGCCGGGATATCCTCTCGAGGGTGATCTGGGGGGCGCGCATCGACCTGCAGTTGGCGATTATCGGGGTGATCTTTCCGTTCATCATCGGCACCTTTATCGGTGCGGTCTCGGGTTATATCGGCGGGCGTTTCGACAGTGTCTGCATGCGTGTGATCGATGTGGTGCTGGCGTTCCCGTTCCTGGTGCTGATGCTGGCGATCATGGCCATCCTCGGGCCGGGCTTGCAGAGTTTTTACATCGCCATGGCGCTGGTGGGCTGGGTGTCGTATGCGCGCCTGATTCGCTCGCAGATCCTGGTGCTCAAGGAAAGCGAGTTTGCCCTGGCCGCCAAAAGCCTGGGCTTTGGCCATGGGCGCATTCTGTTCCGGCATTTGCTGCCCAATGCGCTGTTTGGCTCCATTGTGTTTTCCATGTCCGACGCGGTGCTGGTGCTGCTCAACGGCGCCGCCGTCAGTTACCTGGGCCTGGGGGTGCAACCGCCGACCGCCGAATGGGGGACGATGGTGGCGGAGGGGCAAGCCTTTATCACCACCGCCTGGTGGATCTGCACCTTCCCGGGCCTGGCCATCGTGACCTTGGCCATGGGCTTCAGCCTGTTGGCCGATGGTGTTGCGCAGGTATTGGGGGAGCGTTCATGAGCCTGTTGCAGGTGCGCGACCTCAGTGTGATCGCCAACAACGCCGGGCGTGATATCACCTTGGTGGACAGGGTGTCGTTCGACCTGGCCGAAGGTGAAATCCTCGGCCTGGTGGGCGAGAGCGGTTCGGGCAAGACCATGGCCTGCCGCGGCTTGATGCGCTTGCTACCGTCACCCAATCTGCGCGTGCAGGGCGGCGCCGTGCAGTTGGCCGGCCAGGACCTGTTGGCACTGGATGATGCCGGTATGCGCGCCGTGCGCGGCGGGCAGTTGGGCATGGTGTTCCAGAACCCCAGCAGCCACCTGGACCCGTTGATGCGCATCGGCGAGCAGATCGCCGAGGGCATCCGCCTGCATCAAGGCGCGTCGAAAAAAGACGCGCGCATGCAGGCGATCGAGGTATTGCGTCAGGTCGGGATTCCCGACCCCCAGGCGCGGATCGACAACTACCCCCATGAGTTTTCCGGCGGCATGCGTCAGCGCGCCATGATCGCCGTGGCCCTGGGCTGCAACCCAAAGGTGTTGATCGCCGACGAACCGACCACGGCCCTGGATGTGACGGTGCAGGCGCAAATCCTGCGGCTGTTGCTCGACCTGCGCGACCAGCGTGGCCTGTCGATCATCATGATCACCCATGACCTGGGCGTGGTGGCGCAAACCTGCGATGCCATCGCCGTGATGTACGCCGGGCGCCTGTGCGAGCACGGCAGCAAATACGAGTTGCTGGCCCAACCGCAACATCCGTATACCGCAGGCCTGATCGACTGCCAGCCGGCCCATAGCAGCGGGCATGCGTTGTTGCGCACCATTGCTGGCCAGCCGCCGTTGCTCGATGCATTGCCCGACGGCTGCCGCTTCCACCCGCGCTGCCCACAGGCCGGTGCCCTGTGTACCGAGTTGCTGCCACAAGGCCCACGCGTGGCCTGTCACTATCCGTTGGGAGGGCGCCCATGAGCCTGTTGCAGATCAAGGATCTGGAGGTGCGCTTTGCCGCGTCCGGCAGCGGCCTGCTGGGCCTCAACCGCCAGTGGGTGAGGGCGGTGAACGGGGTGTCGTTGAACCTCGCCGCCGGTGAAACCCTGGGTTTGGTCGGCGAGTCCGGCAGTGGCAAGAGCACCCTGGGCCGAGCAATTCTGCACCTCAACCCGATCAGCGCCGGGCAGGTGCTGTTCGACGGTATCGACATGGCCCATGGCAGTGCCATCGACATTGCCCGGCTGCGGCATGAGACCGCGATGATTTTCCAGGACCCCTATGCCGCGCTCAATCCACGGCACAGCATTGGCGAAACCCTCGCCGAAGTGCTGCGGGTACAGCGCAAAGTGGCGGTGGCGCAGATTCCCGCGCGCGTCAACGAACTGCTGGAACTGGTGGGCCTGCGTCCCGAACTGGCGACGCGTAAGCCGGGCTCCCTGAGTGGCGGCCAGTGCCAGCGCGTGGGTATCGCCCGGGCGCTGGCGGTGGAGCCGCGCCTGATCATTGCCGATGAATGCGTGGCGGCGCTGGATGTGTCGATCCAGGGGCAGATCATCAACCTGCTGCTGGAACTGCAACAACGCATGAACCTGGCGATCCTGTTTATCGCCCATGACCTGGCCATCGTGCGGCGCCTGTGCGACCGCGTGGCGGTGATGTACCTGGGCAAGATCGTCGAGGAGGGGCCGGTTGAAGCGGTGTTCACCGCGCCGCGTCATCCGTATACGGCGGCGCTGATCCAGGCCATCCCGGAGATCGATCCGCACCGGCCATTGCCCGCGCAGCCCTTGCCGGGTGAGCCTCCAAGCCCGCTGAATCTGCCGACAGGCTGTGCCTTTCACCCGCGTTGCCGGTATGCGCAAGCCATGTGTTCCACGGTATTGCCCCCCACCCATTTCCTGCACGAGCATCGGTACAGTTGCGTGCTTGAAGACCCTTTGCTTTGACCCTCTGCCATTCATTAACAAGGAGTTGTGATATGCACTCGCGCCACTTGAAATTGCTCGCCGCCGCTACCCTCACGGCCTGGTCGCTGACCGCCGGCCTGGCCCAGGCCGCCGGTGTGCTCACCATCGGCTGCCGTGAAGACAGCACCACCTTCGACCCGATCAAAAGCGCGCAAAACCGCGACACCTGGGTGTTTGCCAACGTCTACGACACCCTGGTGCGCGTGGATAACCTGGGCACCAAGATGGAACCGGGCCTGGCCGAAAGCTGGGATATTTCCAAGGATGGCCTGACCTACACCTTCAAGCTGCGCGAGGCGAAGTTCTCTGACGGCTCGCCGATCACCGCCGCCGACGCCGCGTTCAGCCTGCTGCGCATCCGTGACAACAAGGCCTCCTTGTGGAGCGACCCGTTCAGCCTGATCAACACCGCCACGGCCAGCGATGCCAAGACCCTGGTGGTCACCCTGAAAACCCCTGCGGTGGCCTTCCTCTCGCAACTGGCGTCGCCAACGGTGTCGATCCTGTCGGAAAAAGCCATGACCAAGATGGGCGAAGACGCCTACTCGGAAAACCCGGTGACTTCCGGCGCGTTTACCGTGGACGAGTGGCGCAAGGGCGACCGCGTGATCCTGAAGAAAAACCCGAATTTCTGGCAGGCCGGCAGCGTGAGCCTGGACGGCGTGGAATGGGTGTCGGTGACCGATGACAACACGCGCATGCGCATGGTGCAGAACAACGAACTCGACACGGCGATCTTCGTGCCGTTCTCCCGGGTCGAAGAACTGAAAAAAGACCAGAACGTGGTGATCCACGCCGACCCGTCCACCCGCGAAGATCACCTGTTGATCAACCACGAGCACGGCTTGTTGGCCAAGCCGCAAGTGCGCCAGGCCCTGGATATGGCGATCGACAAGCAATCGCTGGTCAAAGCCGTCACTTACGGTCAAGGCACCGTGGCTTATTCCTACATTCCAAAGGGCTCTCTGTACCACTACGCCAATAACCTGCAACGCCCATACGACCCGGCCGAAGCCAAGAAACTGCTGGCCGCTGCAGGTGCCCAGGATTTGAAGCTCAACTACGTGGTCAACGCCGGCAACGAGGCCGACGAGCAGATCGCGGTGATCATCAAGGACCAGCTAGCCAAGGTCGGCGTGACCGCCAACCTGCAAAAAGTCGACCCGACCCAAAGCTGGCAGATGCTGGTGGACGGTGAGTACGATATTTCGGTGATGTACTGGACCAACGACATCCTCGACCCCGACCAGAAAACCACCTTCGTGCTGGGCCACGACACCAACCAGAACTACATGACCCGCTACAAGAACGACCAGGTCAAGGCGTTGGTGGCGGCCGCGCGGATCGAGGCAGACCCGGCCAAGCGCGAGCAGATGTATGTGGAGTTGCAGAAACTGGCCAAACAGGATGTGAACTGGATTGACCTGTACTACAGCCCGTACATCAACATCTCACGCAAAAACGTGAGCAACTTCCTGCAGAACCCGTTGGGGCGCTTCACCCTGGAGGAAGTGGTCAAACACTGAGTAATTGAGTACACCACAAAGCAATGTGGGAGCTGGCTTGCCTGCGATGGCGATGGAGCATTCACCACCGCTATCGCAGGCAAGCCAGCTCCCACCTTTGTTTTGCGGTGTGTCAGGGCTTATTGCGCATCGAAGGCCTGGCCATTGATGCCGGCACTGTCCGGCCCCATCAGGTACAGGTACACCGGCATGATCTCTTCCGGTGCTGGCCTTTCCATCGGGTTTTCCCCTGGGTACGCCTGGGCGCGCATGCTGGTGCGGGTGCCGCCCGGGTTGATGCTGTTGGCGCGCACTGCGGCCACATCTTCCAGCTCATCGGCCAGGCTTTGCATCAGCCCCTCGGTGGCGAACTTGGACACGCCATAGGCACCCCAATAAGCACGGCCCTTGCGCCCGACGCTGCTGGAGGTGAACACCACCGACGCATCCTGGGACAGCTTGAGCAACGGCAGCAACGTGCTGGTCAGCATGAACATCGCGTTGACGTTGACGTGCATCACCCGCATGAAATTCTCGCCGGACAACTGCTCGATGGGCGTGCGCGGGCCGATGATCGAGGCGTTGTGCAGCAGGCCGTCGAGGTGGCCGAATGCTTTTTCGATCATCGCTGCCAGCTCATCGTATTGATGGGGCAGGGCGGTCTCCAGGTTGAACGGGATCACCACCGGCTGCGGGTGGCCGGCGGCTTCGATCTCGTCATACACCTGGGCCAGGTTGGCTTCGGTCTTGCCCAGCAACAGCACGGTGGCGCCATGGGCGGCATAGGTTTTTGCCGCTGCCGCGCCAATCCCGCGACCGGCGCCGGTTACCAGGATGGTCCGGCCTTTGAGCAGTTCTGGCGGTGCAGAGTAATCAAACATAAATAGCCTCGACAAAATTCAAGGTGATACACCACTTGAAGTGGAATCCATTTCCTGTGGGAGCTGGCTTGCCTGCGATGGCGGACTACCTGTCGCCAAATGTGCTGGCTGGCAGGCCGCTATCGCAGGCAAGCCAGCTCCCACATTGATCTCAGTGTTGTTGAGATCTTCGAACCATCAGCAACTGCACAGCGCGTTATCCAGCACCTTGCGCAATTCCAGCGGGTGATCCACCACCACATCCGCGCCCCAGTGGCGGGGGTTGTCGTCCGGGTGGATATAGCCGTAGGTAACCGCCGCCGTGCGCGTACCCGCGTCGCGGCCGGATTCGATGTCGCGCAGGTCATCGCCCACGAACAGCACGCTGGCCGGATCCAGGCCGAGCATTTTGCACGCCAGGATCATCGGCTCCGGGTCCGGCTTGCTGTTTTTCACATGGTCCGGGCAGATCAGCACGGCCGAACGCTCGGCCAGGCCCAGGCGCTGCATGATCGGTTCGGCAAAGCGCACCGGCTTGTTGGTGACCACGCCCCAGATCAGCTTGGCTTTCTCGATGTCTTCCAGCAGCTCGGCCATGCCGTCGAACAGTTTGCTGTGCACCGCGCAATCCTTGAGGTAACGCTCCAGGAATTCCTGGCGCAGGTCCTCAAAGCCCGGCGACTCCGGGTCCATCGAGAAGGTCACGGCGACCATCGCCCGCGCGCCGCCGGAGATTTCATCGCGGATGTGTTGCGGGTTGATCGGCGCCAGGCCACGGTCGGCGCGCATGGCCTGGCAGATGGCGATAAAGTCCGGCGCGGTGTCCAGCAGGGTACCGTCCATGTCGAAGAGAACCGCTCGCAACTTCACAGGCTTACTCCTCGCGCAGGGTCTGGATCATGTAGTTGACGTCAACGTCGTTGGCCAGCTTGTAGTGCTTGGTCAGCGGGTTGTAGGTCAGGCCGATGATGTCCTTGACGGTCAGCCCAGCCTGGCGGCTCCACGCACCCAGCTCGGAAGGGCGGATGAATTTCTTGAAATCATGGGTGCCGCGCGGCAGCAGCTTCATGATGTATTCGGCGCCGATGATCGCGAACAGGTAAGCCTTGGGGTTGCGGTTGATGGTGGAGAAGAACACCTGGCCGCCGGGCTTGACCATGCGGAAACAGGCGCGGATCACCGAGGACGGGTCTGGCACGTGTTCGAGCATTTCCAGGCAGGTGACCACGTCGAACTGCTCGGGCATTTCTTCGGCCAGGGCTTCGGCGGTGATCTGGCGGTATTCCACGCTCACGCCGGATTCGAGCTGGTGCAACTGGGCCACGGCCAGCGGCGCTTCGCCCATGTCGATGCCCATGACGGTGGCGCCGCGCTGGGCCATGGCTTCGCTGAGGATGCCGCCGCCGCAACCGACGTCCAGCACCTTCTTGCCGGCCAGGTTGACGCGCTCGTCAATCCAGTTGACCCGCAGTGGGTTGATGTCGTGCAGGGGCTTGAATTCGCTCTCGCGGTCCCACCAGCGGTGGGCAAGGGCTTCAAACTTGGCGATTTCGGCGTGGTCGACGTTGCTCATGGTCAATCCTCTGAATCTGATAAGTCGGTTTGGCGTTGCTGAGCTCATAGGTTCAGCAACGGCGTTATTCGCTGTGCCCGCTGATGCGTTGTCCCCAGGCAATGGCCGTGGCGGTCAACTGTTGTTCATCCATGCGGGTCAATTGCCGGTCGTCGAGCAATGGCTTGCCGGCGACCCAAAGGTGTTTCACGCAATCGCGCCCGGTGGCATATATAAGCTGTGAGACCGGATCGTAGATCGGTTGTTGCGCCAGCCCGGAAAGATCAAAGGCGACGATGTCGGCCGCTTTTCCGACTTCCAGCGAGCCAATCTGGCTGTCCAGGCCCATCGCCCTGGCACCGTTGAGCGTAGCCATGCGCAAGGCGCGGTGGGCATCCAGTGCTGTAGCGGAACCGGCCACGGCCTTGGCCAGCATCGCCGCCGTGCGGGTTTCGCCGAGCAAATCCAGGTCATTGTTGCTGGCGGCGCCGTCGGTGCCGATGGCCACGTTGACGCCAGCCTGCCACAAGCGCTCCACCGGGCAAAAGCCGCTGGCCAGTTTCAGGTTCGATTCCGGACAGTGGATAACGCTGGTGTTGCTTTCTACCAGCAAAGCCAGGTCGTCTTCGCTGATTTGGGTCATGTGCACGGCCTGAAAGCGCGGGCCCAGCAGGCCAAGGCGAGCCAGGCGCGCCAATGGCCGCTCGCCGGTCTGCTCGACGGCTTGCTGCACTTCAAAGGCGGTTTCGTGAACGTGCATATGGATCACGGCGTCCAGCTCTTCGGCGATCACCCGGATCTTTTCCAGGTTGGCATCGCACACGGTGTAGGGCGCGTGGGGGCCGAAGGTGATCTTGATGCGCGGGTGGTGCTTGAGGTCGCCGAACAGCTCGATACCCTGGCGAATCGCCTCGTCGGCACTGCTGGCGCCGGGAATCGGGAAGTCGAGGATCGGCAGCGCAATCTGCGCACGCATACCGCTGTTGTGCACGCAGTCACTGGCAACCTTGGGGTAGAAATACATGTCCGAGAAGCAGGTGATGCCGCCCTTGATCTGCTCGGCAATGGCCAGGTTGGTGCCGTCGCGCACGAACGCTTCATCGACCCACTTGGCTTCGGCTGGCCAGATGTGCTTTTCCAGCCAGGTCATCAGCGGCAGATCGTCGGCCAGCCCACGGAACAGGGTCATGGCGGCATGGCCGTGGGCATTGACCAGGCCAGGGCTGAGCAGCATGCCGGGCAGTTCACGCACCTCCCGCGCCGCCAGCTTCAACGCCGCGTCCCGTGGCCCGATAAAGGCAATGCAGCCATCGCGGATGCCCAGGCCATGCTCCTTGAGCACCACGCCAGCGGGCTCGACGGGTACCAGCCAGGTCGGCAGCAGCAACAAGTCGAGCGGGGCGGCAGTGGAGGTCATCGCAGGCTTCTTCCCAGGCAGCTATAAAAGAAGGGCGAAGTATACCCGAGCGTCCTGGCTGGCGGATCGCTATAATCGGCGGCTTTTGTTCATGAGTGCGGGGTAAGGGATGCGCGACCGACTGTTGGCTGCAGACAAAGTGAAGGCCATCCAATGGCGTGATGGCGCGCTGCACCTGCTCGATCAGCGCGTTTTGCCGTCCCGTGAGCGCTGGGTAACCTGCGTTACCGTTGAAGCGGTGGCCGACGCCATTCGCACCATGGTGGTGCGGGGCGCACCGGCCATCGGTATCTGCGCCGCCTATGGCTTGGTGCTGGCCGCCCGCGAGCGCATCGCCGAGGGTGGCGACTGGCAGGCAGCGTGGGAAGAAGACTACGCCTTGCTGGCTCATACCCGACCGACCGCATCGAATTTGTTCTGGGCCTTGCAGCGCATGCGCGACCGCCTGGACCGCCTCAAACAGCACGCCGACCCGCTGGTGGTGCTGGAAGCCGAAGCCGTGGCGATCCATGAAAGCGACCGGGAGGCCAATGTGGTCATGGCCCAGTTGGGCATGGAGCGGATTCGCAAGCACCAGGGCAATGCCCAGGCGATCCTCACCCATGGCAATGCCGGCGCGCTGGCTTCCGGCGGCGTTGGCACAGCCCTTGGGGTCATTCATGCAGCGTATCTGGAGGGCTTGGTCGAGCAGGTCTATGTCAATGAAACCCGCCCGTGGCTGCAAGGCTCACGCCTGACGGCGTGGGAATTGGCGGGCCAGGGCATCCCGGTGGCGGTGAATGCCGACTCGGCGGGGGCGCATATCCTCAAGACCAAGGGCGTGACCTGGGTGGTGGTCGGTGCTGACTGTATCGCGGCCAATGGCGATGTGATCAGCAAGATCGGCACTTATCAGCTGGCTGTGTGTGCCATGCACCATGGCGTGCGCTTTATGGTGGTGGCGTCGAGTTCGACCCTGGATTTGATGATGGCTACTGGCGATGATGTTGCGCTGGAGCAGCGCGATAGTGGTGAGTTGCTTGAGGTTGATGGGCAGCGGTTGGATGTCGCGGCGTTTAACCCTGTGTTTGATGTGACGCCTGCGGATCTGATTGATGTGATCGTCACCGAAAAGGGTGTGGTGGAGCGACCGGATGTGGCCAAGTTGGCCAAGTTGATGTGCCGTAAGCGCCTGCATTGAGGTGTCGGTGCCTGTGGGGGCGCTATCGCAGGCAAGCCAGCCCCCACATCTAACTGTGTTCACAAATCACAGGTGGGAGCTGGCTTGCCTGCGATTGGCTCTTGAAGTCAACAAAACTCCTGCATTCCACCCTCAAAAAAAAGCACCACCGCGCCTCTGAGCCCCTCTCGTCCCCTTCAAGCCTGTCATCCGTCAAATTACTAGCCTCCATGCGCATCAGGGGGATAGGTGCGTGGCGGCGATTGTGATAACATCCGGCGGTTTCCAGGGCTGCCCCGAGGGGTGGCCTATAACGTGCAGATCCGTGTCATAACTCGTTGATTTGTCGTAAGTCGTTGTCAGGCACCGTGCCGGCAGCGGCGAGCTTCGTTCGTCCCGAATGGATGTGACGAGGTTTCACCCGAAAAAGGAATCAGGCTTCTCATGGGCGAACTGGCCAAAGAAATCCTCCCGGTCAATATCGAAGACGAGCTGAAACAGTCCTACCTCGACTACGCGATGAGCGTAATTGTCGGTCGGGCACTGCCTGATGCGCGCGATGGCTTGAAGCCCGTGCACCGGCGTGTGCTGTTCGCGATGAGCGAGCTGGGTAACGACTGGAACAAGCCGTACAAGAAATCTGCCCGTGTTGTCGGTGACGTGATCGGTAAGTATCACCCTCACGGCGACACTGCGGTGTACGACACCATCGTTCGGATGGCGCAGCCGTTTTCCCTGCGCTACCTGCTGGTAGACGGCCAGGGCAACTTCGGTTCGGTGGACGGCGACAACGCCGCGGCCATGCGATACACCGAAGTGCGCATGACCAAGCTGGCGCACGAGCTGCTGGCCGACCTGCACAAAGAAACCGTGGACTGGGTGCCGAACTACGACGGCACCGAAATGATCCCGGCTGTCATGCCAACCCGTATTCCCAACCTGCTGGTCAACGGTTCCAGCGGTATTGCCGTGGGCATGGCCACCAATATCCCGCCGCACAACCTCGGTGAAGTCATCGACGGTTGCCTGGCCCTTATCGACAACCCTGAGCTGACCGTCGATGAGCTGATGCAATACATCCCCGGCCCGGACTTCCCGACCGCCGCGATCATCAACGGTCGCGCCGGCATCATCGAAGCCTACCGCACCGGTCGCGGGCGCATTTACATGCGTGCCCGCTCGATGATCGAAGACATCGACAAGGTCGGTGGCCGCCAGCAGATCGTCATCACCGAACTCCCGTACCAGCTGAACAAGGCACGCCTGATCGAGAAGATCGCCGAGCTGGTTAAAGAGAAGAAGCTGGAAGGCATCACCGAGCTGCGCGACGAGTCCGACAAGGACGGTATGCGCGTAGTAATCGAGCTGCGCCGTGGCGAAGTGCCTGAGGTGATCCTCAACAACCTCTACGCCCAGACCCAGCTGCAAAGCGTGTTTGGTATCAACGTGGTTGCCCTGATCGACGGCCGCCCGCGCATCCTGAACCTCAAGGACCTGCTGGAAGCCTTCGTGCGTCACCGCCGCGAAGTGGTGACCCGCCGTACCGTGTTTGAACTGCGCAAGGCCCGCGAGCGCGGCCATATCCTGGAAGGCCAGGCGGTTGCGCTGTCGAACATCGACCCGGTGATCGCCCTGATCAAGGCCTCGCCAACCCCGTCGGAAGCCAAGGAAGCGCTGATCAGCACGCCGTGGGAATCCAGCGCCGTGGTCGCGATGGTTGAGCGCGCTGGCGCCGACTCGTGCCGCCCCGAGACCCTGGACCCGCAATACGGTCTGCGTGAAGGCAAGTACTTCCTGTCGCCAGAGCAGGCCCAGGCCATCCTGGAGCTGCGTCTGCACCGCCTCACCGGCCTTGAGCACGAGAAGCTGCTGGCCGAGTACCAGGAGATCCTCAACCAGATCGGCGAGTTGATCCGCATCCTCAGCAGCGCCGTGCGCCTGATGGAAGTGATCCGCGAAGAACTGGAAGTGATCCGCGCCGAATACGGCGACGTGCGCCGCACCGAAATCCTCGATGCGCGCCTGGACCTGACCCTGGGTGACATGATCCCGGAAGAAGAGCGCGTGGTGACCATCTCCCACGGCGGCTATGCCAAGACCCAGCCGCTGGCGGCTTACCAGGCCCAGCGTCGTGGCGGTAAAGGTAAATCGGCTACCGGCGTGAAGGATGAGGATTACATCGCTCACCTGCTGGTCGCCAACAGCCACACCACGCTGCTGCTGTTCTCCAGCAAGGGCAAGGTGTACTGGCTCAAGACCTACGAAATCCCGGAAGCCTCTCGCGCTGCCCGTGGTCGTCCGTTGGTCAACCTGCTGCCGCTGGACAGTGATGAGTACATCACCACCATGCTGCCGGTCGAGGAATACACCGAAGGTCACTTCATCTTCATGGCCACCGCCAAAGGCACCGTGAAGAAGACCCCGCTGGAATCCTTCAGCCGTCAACGCAGCGTGGGCCTGATCGCCCTGGAACTGGACGAAGGCGACGTACTGATCTCCGCAGCCATCACCGATGGCGAGCGCGAAGTCATGCTGTTCTCCGATGGCGGCAAGGTCACACGCTTCAAGGAATCCGACGTGCGTGCCATGGGCCGTACCGCCCGCGGTGTACGCGGCATGCGCCTGCCGGAAGGGCAGAAGCTGATTTCGATGCTGATCCCGGAAGAAGGCAGCCAGATCCTCACCGCTTCCGAGCGTGGTTATGGCAAGCGCACTGCCATCAGTGAGTTCCCGGAGTACAAGCGTGGCGGCCAGGGCGTGATCGCCATGGTCAGCAACGACCGCAACGGCCGTCTGGTCGGCGCAGTGCAGGTGCTCGATGGCGAGGAAATCATGCTGATTTCCGACCAGGGCACCCTGGTGCGTACCCGTGTGGCGGAAGTGTCGAGCCTGGGCCGTAACACCCAGGGCGTGACCCTGATCAAGCTGGCCAAGGACGAAAAACTGGTCGGCCTGGAGCGTGTGCAGGAGCCTTCGGAAGTCGAAGGCGAAGAGCTCGAAGGTGAGGAATTTGAAGGCGAGGTGATCGCAGCCGGCGATGACAACGTTGACGAGCCAACCCTCGACGCTGCCGCAGACGAAGAAGAACCGCAGGAATAAGCGGACACACAGGGGGCGGATGAAGATTCGCCCCCTTGTTGTTTGTCCCGTATGAAATACAGCGCCCTTTGCCTGGACGCGGTCCATGTGGGAGCAGGCAAGCCAGCTCCCACAGATGCCCGCTTCAGAATGAGGGCGTTGCTGACATGATTGCAGCCCCACCAGATCAGAGTGAGATTGGATGTGAGCAAGAGAGCCTATAACTTCTGTGCCGGTCCCGCGGCGCTTCCTGAAGCAGTCCTGCAGCGTGCGCAGGGTGAACTCCTCGACTGGCATGGAAAAGGCCTCTCCGTGATGGAAATGAGCCATCGCAGCGATGAGTTCGTGTCCATCGCCAACAAGGCCGAGCAGGACCTGCGCGACTTGCTGGACATCCCATCCGACTACAAGGTGCTGTTCCTGCAAGGGGGCGCAAGCCAGCAATTCGCCCAGTTGCCGCTGAACCTGCTGCCCGAAGGCGGCACTGCCGACTATATCGACACCGGTATCTGGGGGCAGAAGGCCATTGAAGAGGCCTCGCGCTACGGCCACGTCAATGTGGCAGGCACCGCCAAGCCCTACGACTACTTCGCCATTCCCGGTCAGAACGAGTGGAAGCTGACCAAAGACGCGGCCTACGTTCACTACGTCGCGAACGAAACCATTGGTGGCCTGGAGTTTGATTGGGTGCCGCAAGTAGGTGACGTGCCACTGGTGTGCGACATGTCCTCGGACATCCTCTCGCGCCCGATCGACGTATCCAAATACGGCATGATCTACGCCGGCGCGCAGAAGAACATCGGCCCGAGCGGTATCCTGGTCAACATCATCCGCGAAGACCTGCTGGGTCGCGCCCGTTCGCTGTGCCCGACCATGCTCAACTACAAGGTCGCGGCCGATAACGGCTCGATGTACAACACCCCGCCAGCGTTTGCCTGGTACCTGTCGGGCCTGGTGTTCGAGTGGCTCAAGGAGCAGGGCGGTGTGGCGGCCATGGGCAAGCTCAACGAAGAGAAGAAGCGCGTCCTGTACGACTTCATCGACGCCAGCGGCCTGTACAGCAACCCGATCAACCTCACCGACCGCTCGTGGATGAACGTGCCGTTCCGCCTCGCGGACGACCGCCTGGACAAGCCGTTCCTGGCGGGCGCCGACGCGCGCGGCCTGCTGAACCTCAAGGGCCACCGCTCGGTGGGTGGCATGCGCGCCTCCATTTATAACGCCGTCGACATCCACGCCATCAATGCGCTGGTTGCCTACATGGCAGAGTTCGAGAAGGAACACGGCTAATGTCTGAGCAAGAACTCAAGGCCCTGCGCGTACGCATTGACAGCCTGGACGAGAAAGTCCTGGAGCTGATCAGTGAGCGTGCGCGCTGCGCCCAGGAAGTGGCCCGGGTAAAGATGGCATCCCTTGCCGAAGGCGAAGTGCCGGTGTTCTACCGTCCCGAGCGTGAAGCCCAGGTGCTCAAGCGTGTGATGGAGCGCAACAAGGGGCCGTTGGGCAACGAAGAGATGGCGCGGTTGTTCCGTGAAATCATGTCTTCGTGCCTGGCGCTGGAGCAGCCGCTGAAAGTGGCTTACCTCGGCCCTGAAGGTACCTTCACCCAGGCAGCGGCCATGAAGCACTTCGGCCATGCGGTGATCAGCAAGCCGATGGCGGCCATTGACGAAGTCTTCCGTGAAGTCGCGGCCGGTGCGGTGAATTTTGGCGTGGTGCCGGTGGAAAACTCCACCGAAGGCGCGGTCAACCACACCCTGGACAGCTTCCTTGAGCACGACATGGTGATCTGCGGTGAGGTGGAGCTGCGTATCCACCATCACCTGCTGGTGGGTGAAAACACCAAGACCGACAGCATCAGCCGCATCTACTCCCATGCCCAGTCCCTGGCCCAGTGCCGCAAGTGGTTGGACGCCCATTACCCGAATGTCGAGCGCGTGGCGGTGTCCAGCAACGCCGAAGCGGCCAAGCGGGTCAAGGGTGAGTGGAATTCGGCGGCGATTGCCGGCGATATGGCCGCGGGCCTGTACGGCCTGACGCGCCTGGCCGAAAAAATCGAAGACCGCCCGGATAACTCCACGCGCTTTTTGATGATCGGCAGCCAGGAAGTGCCGCCCACTGGCGACGACAAGACCTCGATCATCGTTTCCATGAGCAACAAGCCCGGCGCGCTGCATGAGCTGCTGGTGCCGTTCCACGATAACGGGATTGACCTGACGCGCATCGAGACTCGTCCTTCGCGCAGCGGTAAGTGGACCTACGTGTTCTTTATCGACTTCATCGGCCATCACCGCGACCCGCTGGTCAAGGGCGTGCTGGAGAAGATCAGTCAGGAAGCCGTGGCGCTCAAGGTGCTGGGCTCTTACCCGAAAGCGGTTTTGTGAGGCTTTGACATGAGTGGCAACTTCCTCGCCCTGGCACAGCCGGGCGTGCAACAACTCTCGCCTTACGTTCCAGGCAAGCCTGTGGACGAGCTGGCCCGTGAGTTGAATCTGGACCCGTCCAAAATCGTCAAGCTGGCGAGTAACGAAAACCCGCTGGGCCCGAGCCCCAAAGTGTTGGCGGCGATTCGTGAAGCGCTGGCCGAGCTGACCCGTTATCCCGACGGTAACGGTTTTGCGCTTAAGTCTTTGCTGGCGGACAAGTGCCGGGTCGAGCTGAATCAAGTGACCTTGGGCAATGGCTCCAACGACATCCTTGAACTGGTCGGCCGTGCCTACCTGGCGCCAGGTTTGAACGCGGTGTTCAGCGAACACGCGTTTGCGGTCTATCCGATCGTGACCCAGGCGGTGGGGGCGGATGCTCGCGTGATTCCTGCCAAGGACTGGGGCCATGACCTGCCGGCGATGCTGGCGGCCATCGATGAGCACACCCGCGTGGTGTTTATCGCCAACCCGAACAACCCGACCGGCACCTGGTTTGACGAGCAGGCACTGAACGAATTCCTGCAGGACGTGCCGGCGCATGTGCTGGTCGTGCTGGACGAAGCCTACATCGAGTACGCCGAAGGCAGCGACCTGCCCGACGGCCTGGATTTCCTCGCGGCCTACCCGAACCTGCTGGTGTCGCGTACGTTTTCCAAGGCTTACGGCCTGGCGTCGTTGCGGGTCGGCTATGGCTTGTCCACCCCCGTGGTCGCCGATGTGCTGAATCGCGTGCGCCAACCGTTCAACGTCAACAGCCTGGCCCTGGCGGCCGCCTGTGCGGCGGTGCAGGATACCGAATACCTGGAAGAAGGCCGTCGCCTCAACGAAAGCGGCATGCTGCAATTGCAGGAAGGTTTTCGTGAGCTGGGCCTGGGCTGGATTCCGTCCAAGGGCAACTTCATCTGCGTCGACCTCGGCCAAGTGGCCGCGCCGGTGTTCCAGGGCCTGCTGCGCGAGGGCGTGATCGTGCGCCCGGTGGCCAACTACGGCATGCCGAACCACCTGCGTATCACCATCGGTTTGCCGGCTGAGAACAGCCGCTTCCTTGAGGCGTTGGCCAAGGTTCTGGGCCGTGGTTGATGTCACTGCATTGCAACCTGCTGTGCCTATGATCGGTCGCCTGGTGGTGGTCGGCCTGGGGTTGATCGGTGGCTCCTTCGCCAAAGGCCTGCGGGAAAGCGGGCTGTGTGGTGAAGTGGTGGGCGTGGACCTCGACCCGCAATCGCGCAAATTGGCGGTGGAGTTGGGCGTGGTAGACCGCTGTGAGGCGGATTTGGCCATTGCGTGTCAGGGCGCGGATGTGATTCAGCTCGCCGTGCCGATCCTGGCCATGGAGAAATTGCTGGTGGTACTGGCTGGCATGGACCTGGGGCAAGCAATCCTTACCGATGTGGGCAGCGCCAAAGGCAATGTGGTGCGCGCTGCACGATTGGCGTTTGGTGGTATGCCGCCGCGCTTTGTGCCGGGCCACCCCATTGCTGGCTCCGAGCAGAGCGGGGTGGAGGCGTCCAATGCGCAGCTGTTCCGTCGGCATAAGGTCATCCTGACGCCGCTTGCGCAAACCGATCCAGCGGCGTTGGCAGTGGTGGATCGTCTCTGGCGCGAGCTGGGCGCGGATGTGGAGCATATGCAGGTCGAGCGTCACGACGAAGTGTTGGCAGCGACCAGTCACTTGCCCCATCTGCTGGCATTTGGCTTGGTGGATTCGTTGGCCAAGCGCAACGAGAACCTCGAGATATTCCGTTACGCGGCTGGTGGTTTTCGCGATTTCACGCGGATTGCCGGCAGCGATCCGGTGATGTGGCATGACATCTTCCTCGCCAATCGCGAAGCGGTGTTGCGCACCCTGGACACCTTCCGCACTGACCTCGACGCCTTGCGCGACGCCGTGGATGCGGGAGACGGCCATCAACTGCTGGGCGTGTTCACCCGTGCGCGGGTGGCGCGTGAACATTTCAGCAAGATCCTCGCGCGCCGGGCCTATATGGAAACCGCAGTGAACACCGATGACCTGACCTTCATCGCCAGCCCGGGTGGCCGCTTGAGCGGGCGCATCCGCGTGCCGGGTGACAAGTCGATCTCTCATCGTTCGATCATGTTGGGGTCGTTGGCCGAGGGTGTGACCGAGGTGGAAGGCTTCCTTGAGGGTGAGGACGCCTTGGCGACCTTGCAGGCTTTTCGTGACATGGGTGTGGTGATCGAGGGTCCACACCATGGGCGCGTGACCATTCACGGTGTCGGCCTGCATGGCCTGAAGGCTGCGCCGGGGCCGATCTATGTGGGTAATTCCGGCACATCGATGCGCCTGTTGGCCGGTGTATTGGCGGCGCAGAGCTTTGACAGCGTGCTGAACGGCGATGCCTCGCTGTCCAAGCGCCCGATGAATCGCGTGGCCAAGCCGTTGCGGGAAATGGGCGCAATCATCGAAACCGGGCCGGACGGGCGTCCGCCACTGACCATTCGTGGCGGGCAATCGCTCAAAGGCTTGAATTATGTACTGCCCATGGCCAGTGCCCAGGTGAAATCCTGCCTGTTGTTGGCGGGGTTGTACGCTGAGGGTAAAACCTCGGTGACCGAGCCCGCACCGACCCGCGACCACACCGAGCGCATGTTGCGCGGCTTTGGTTACCCGGTGGCGGTGCAGGGCGCCACAGCGTCGCTGGCGTCAGGGCATGGGTTGACCGCTACGCGTATTGAAGTGCCGGGGGACATTTCGTCTTCGGCGTTTTTCCTGGTGGCGGCCTCGATTGCCGAGGGCTCCGAGCTGTTGCTGGAGCATGTCGGTATCAACCCGACTCGCACCGGGGTAATCGATATCCTGCGGCTGATGGGGGCTGATATCACCCTCGAAAATCAGCGCGAGGTGGGCGGCGAGCCGGTTGCGGATCTACGTGTGCGTGCTGCCGTGCTCAAGGGTATCGAGATTCCAGCGGCCCTGGTGCCGTTGGCAATTGATGAGTTCCCCGTGCTGTTTATTGCTGCAGCCTGCGCTCAGGGCCGCACCGTTTTGCGCGGGGCCGAGGAGCTGCGCCTCAAGGAGTCCGATCGTATCCAGGTAATGGCCGACGGTCTGTTGGCCCTGGGTGTGAAGTGTGAACCCACGCCTGATGGGATTATCATTGACGGTGGCCCGATGGGCGGCGGTGAGGTGCATGCCCATGGCGATCATCGGATTGCCATGGCATTCAGTGTGGCTTCCCTGCGGGCGACAGCGCCTATTCGTATCCTTGACTGCGCCAATGTTGCTACGTCTTTTCCGAACTTTCTGACACTGTGTGCCCAAGTCGGCATCCGTGTTGCCCAAGAGGCTCAATTGTGAATATCAAAGCACCGGTGATTACCATCGACGGGCCTAGCGGCTCGGGCAAAGGCACAATCGCTGGCATTCTGGCCAAGCGCCTGGGTTGGTGCCTGCTGGATTCTGGCGCGCTGTACCGCCTGCTGGCGTTTGCTGCGCATAACCATGGTGTGGACCTGACCAACGAAGAATTGCTGACCAAACTTGCCGCCCATCTGGATGTGCAGTTCATTGCGGCGACCGAGGGTCAGTTGCAGCGCATCATTCTGGAAGGTGATGAAGTCAGCGATGTGATTCGCACCGAGAGTATCGGCGCGGGCGCCTCCCAAGTGGCTGCGCTGCCCGCCGTGCGCGAGGCGCTGCTGCAGCGCCAGCGCGCATTCCAGGAGGCGCCGGGCCTGGTGGCCGATGGCCGCGACATGGGCACGGTGGTGTTTCCCGAGGCGCCGCTGAAGATTTTCCTGACCGCCAGCGCCGAGGAGCGGGCACGCCGCCGTTACTTGCAGTTGAAGGGCAAAGTCGATGGTGTTAGTCTGTCGAGTCTGCTAGATGAGATCCGTGCACGCGATGAGCGTGATACCCAGCGTGCGGTAGCCCCGCTCAAGCCGGCGGCTGACGCCATACAGCTGGATTCCACGGAGCTGTCCATCGAGCAGGTGCTGGAACGCATCATGAGTGAAATCGCCATTCGCGATATCGCCGGGTGATCAAGAAGGCCGCAGGGGACCAGTCATAGTCCTGCGGTGGCTTCTTTTAACTGAAACTGACCCACACCGTCTGGGGTGTGGAGATGGGCGTATTCTTCGCCCTTATCAACAGGAATTAAAATGAGCGAAAGCTTTGCGGAACTCTTTGAAGAAAGCCTAAAAACCCTGAACCTTCAGGCAGGCTCCATCATCACCGGTGTTATCGTTGATATCGATTACCAAGCTCGCTGGGTAACCGTTCACGCTGGTCTGAAGTCTGAAGCTCTGATCCCGCTGGAACAGTTCTACAACGATGCTGGTGACCTGACTATCAATGTCGGTGACGAAGTTCACGTTGCTCTGGACTCGGTTGAAGACGGTTTCGGTGAAACCAAGCTGTCCCGTGAAAAAGCCAAGCGCGCTGAATGCTGGATTGTTCTCGAAGCAGCCTTCGCAGCTGAAGAAGTGGTCAAGGGCGTTATCAACGGTAAGGTTAAAGGCGGCTTCACTGTCGACGTTAACGGCATCCGTGCGTTCCTGCCAGGTTCTTTGGTCGACGTTCGTCCAGTGCGCGACACCACGCACCTGGAAGGCAAAGAACTGGAATTCAAAGTCATCAAGCTCGACCAGAAGCGCAACAACGTTGTCGTTTCCCGTCGCAGCGTGCTGGAAGCAGAGAACTCCGCCGAGCGTGAAGCTCTGCTGGAATCCCTGCAGGAAGGCCAACAAGTCAAAGGTATCGTCAAGAACCTCACCGATTACGGCGCATTCGTCGATCTGGGTGGCGTCGATGGCCTGCTGCACATTACCGACATGGCTTGGAAGCGTATCAAGCATCCTTCCGAAATCGTCAACGTTGGCGACGAGATCGATGTCAAGGTTCTGAAGTACGATCGTGAGCGTAACCGCGTTTCCCTGGGCTTGAAGCAGCTGGGCGAAGATCCATGGGTTGCTATCAAAGCTCGTTACCCAGAAAGCACCCGCGTCACCGCGCGTGTTACCAACCTGACCGACTACGGCTGCTTCGCGGAGCTGGAAGAAGGCGTGGAAGGCCTGGTACACGTTTCCGAAATGGACTGGACCAACAAGAACATCCACCCTTCGAAAGTCGTACAAGTCGGCGACGAAGTGGAAGTTATGGTTCTGGACATCGACGAAGAGCGTCGTCGTATCTCCCTGGGCATCAAGCAGTGCAAATCTAACCCATGGGAAGATTTCTCTGGCCAGTTCAACAAGGGCGATAAAATCTCCGGCACCATCAAGTCGATCACCGATTTCGGTATCTTCATTGGTCTGGACGGCGGCATCGACGGCCTGGTTCACCTGTCCGACATCTCCTGGAACGAAGTTGGCGAAGAAGCTGTTCGTCGTTTCAAGAAGGGCGACGAGCTGGACACCGTTATCCTGTCGGTTGACCCAGAGCGCGAGCGCATCTCCCTGGGCATCAAGCAACTGGAAAGCGATCCGTTCTCCGAGTACGTTCAAGAGAACGATAAAGGCGCCATCGTTAAAGGCACTGTGAAAGAAGTTGACGCCAAAGGCGCCATCATCGTTCTGGCCGACGATATCGAAGCGACTCTGAAAGCCTCCGAAATCAGCCGTGACCGCGTTGAAGACGCGCGCAACGTTCTGAAAGAAGGCCAGGAAGTAGAAGCCAAGATCATCAGCGTTGACCGCAAGAGCCGCGTGATTCAGCTCTCCATCAAGTCGAAAGACGAAGTGGAAGAGAAAGAAGCTATCCAGAGCTTGAAAGAAGCTGCTCCGGAAGCTGCTGCTGATACCACCATGGCGGCACTGCTGCGCCAGGCAATGGCTAAGCAGAACTAAGTTCTGTAAAGCTGTAGAAAAAGGGCGACTTCGGTCGCCCTTTTTTGTGCCTGAAATTTGATGAAGCAACTGCACCGAACCAAGGCATTCAGCCCAATGTCAGAACTGACTATAGTCTTGAAAACGGCTATTTCGCGTTGCTGACTCAATAAGGGTTTGAATGAACAGAATTATCGTAATACTCGCCTTGCTGGTGCTTGCAGGCTGCTCCTCCACCAGTGCCAAGACACACGCGAAGCGCGGCGTCAGCGGCATCGAGGTCGACTGCTCTGGCCTGGGCAACAAGTGGGAAAAGTGCGAAAAGCGCGCTGCCCGTGAGTGCAAGATGCAGGGCTACAAGGTCATAACCCGCTCCAGCGATGCAGAGGACGAAGAGGGCGACTACCTGTTCGGCTGGAACCCTGCTGGCGCGGTGACGCGGACCATGTTGGTGATCTGTAAGTAAGGGGTTGGCTGCTTGCTGAACGTGTTTATTCAGCCTCAGATAAGTTGACACATGGGCTGTTCAAATTCATCAACTCATGCTAAAACCTTCGGAGCGCTTTTCCTAGCTGCTTGAAAAAGAAGGGAAAAATATGACGAAGTCGGAGTTGATCGAACGAATTGTCACCCATCAAGGGCTGCTCTCATCCAAGGATGTGGAGCTGGCTATCAAGACCATGCTTGAGCAAATGTCCCAATGTCTGGCCACCGGAGATCGCATCGAAATCCGCGGCTTCGGCAGCTTCTCCCTGCACTACCGCGCACCACGCGTAGGCCGCAACCCAAAAACCGGCCAATCCGTCAGCCTCGACGGCAAATTCGTTCCCCACTTCAAACCGGGCAAGGAATTGCGCGATCGGGTGAACGAAGAAGAGGAAGAAGGCGTCTGAGTGTTTTTGGGGAAGGAGAAGGGTATGCGTGGGGTTAAGCGCGTTGTTGCAGTATTGATTGCAGTGCTTGCAGCGTTGGTGGTTTTGGCGTTTGTGCTGGAGAACCAGCAGGGCGTGTCGCTGTCGTTCCTGGGGTGGAGCACTGCGCAGATGCCGGTGGCGGTGTTTGTGGTGGTGGCTTTGATTGTGGGGATGGTGGTTGGGCCGGTGTTGGGGGTGGTTGTGCGTAGGCGTCGGGGTAAGGCGGTTGTCTGAGGTCTCGTCTCGGTGGTCAAATGTGATGCGTGGGGATGGTATTAGTGCCGTTTGTCAGAAACTTTATCGTATCGAACGCTTTGAGCCTTCTTGCTGGCTAGCGTCTCTGGTTAGGATGGTTCTCTGAAGATTTCAGAATCGTCCGACATACATGTTAAGACTTGTAATATGCCAGAGAGATGGCAAAATGGAATCTGTTCTCGATAACAGGCATTTTGTGCGCTCAAGATTTGGCAGAGACGCTGGGTTTTGGCGGTCATAGAACTAAAATAAAAAATAAGCAAATTTGTCTGCATAACGAGCCCGCAGTTTCTCTTTGAAGGCAGGTTTTTGTTGTGAGTAGTAGCTTCCGTGTCCCCTCCGTCCAGTCGTATCGCGAACTCGACGTTTTCTCGCTTGTGCAGTCTGCCTTGCAGCAAAAAAAGCTGTTTTTGATTACGATTCTCTGTGTCGGTTTGATTGCGGCTGTCTATGCTTTTTTTTCAACCCCTGAGTATCAGGTCAGCAGTGTGCTGCGGCCGGTGGCGATTAACGAATTGGATGCATTAAATAGGTCCGAAGTCTATCAGTTACCACCTGCGGATGCTCTGATAAAGGTGGGTGCGGCTTTAGAATCCTATGACACTCGGCTAAATTTCTTTCGTACCCACCAGGCCTTGTTCAAACGCTTCGAGCGCCCGGGTAGGACTCTGGAGCAGAGCTTTGAGGAGTTCAACCGGAACTCAATTAATCTCGTACTTCCTGATGCTAAAGCAAGTGTCATGAGTGCTTATATAAAGCTCGAGATGAATTACCCGGCAGGCGTAGACGGTGTGTCCATACTTAATGAGTTTGTGAAATACGCCATTGCTAGTGAACGTGAGCAAATTGCCGCAGATGTAAGTGTAATTATTAATAATCGCCTTCGTGAAATAGACGGTAAGTTGGCAGCCGCCCGGGCAAGCTACGAGGCTGATAAAGCGCTTAGAATTGCTTCTCTGGTAGAGTCCGATAACCTCAAAAGATCAAATCTACAAGATGAGTTAAAAGCACTGCGTGCACAGCTTAAAACGCTTCGGTCTGATCGAATGGCGCAATTAAATGAGGCAATCTCAATTTCAAAATCTCTAGGGATTCGTAAGCCTACCACGCCATCCTCTCTAGGTGATTCCGATAATGCTGATTCAGGCCGGGTCATGAGAACGGAAATTAACAATCAGCAAATTCCGTTGTACTTCATGGGGAGCGATGCCCTGGAGGCTGAGCGAACTGCTTTGGCGAATCGGAACACTGACGACTTTACCGAGGCTCGCATTGCTCAGATCGCCAGAGAAATGCAGTTGTTGCGTTCGAATCGCGAAATCGAAATATTAAACCGTCGCGAACAAGAGGATCTTTTCCTTAGTGGCGTTCAGCCATTGCGTTCAGAAGTTGCACGGCTGCGAAACCTGAACATTGATATGAGCAAGGTCAATCTTGTGACGATCGACCGGCAGGCATTGGAGCCTCTGGGGCCAGTGAAGCCAAATAAGATTTTAGTAATAGCTTTAGGCTTGTTTTTGGGGTTGCTGCTGGGTATTGGGATCTTCCTGGTGCGTTATTTTATCAAGGTGCGCTCTGAGTTTCTCTCTGTCTCAAGCGCTTCTCGCTCGACGTCTTCGTCCCAAAAGACCATTTCCCTACCTCCGTGTAAAGTGGGCTGATTGGATCGGGCCTGCTTTTCAGTGTTAATCAGGCTCTACCAATTGAGCGGAGTATGCGCTGATCCTTCAAGCGCTCAATCTGCCAAGGGTACTCCTCCTGAAGCTATGCAGGGTGATGTTAAGATGACTCGGTTGTTCGCATAAAAAATCGTTCACGGAGCCTGTTCAGAGAGTCGTATACTGCCGAATTTAAATGAGTGTTTTTTGTGGGGCTCGGCGTCGCAGAGTGGGTGAGGCGCGGTGGGTGATGGCAATAGGGTGGCATTTCTCAGTTTCCTTGGCAGCTGTAGGTATAGCTTAGCGAAGCTGGGTATAGCTTCTCAGGGGCGCACAATATTAAGGATGTAAAATGAGCGTTGTAGATACTTTCAATCTGAAAGTTTTAGGTGATGAAAGAGGGCAGCTAGTTGTACTGGAAGGCGAAAAAAACCTACCTTTCAGTATAAAAAGAGTTTATTACCTGACAGGTACAAAGCCAGGTGTGTCTCGTGGTTTTCATGCCCATAAGCAACTAGAGCAAGTTGCTGTTTGTGTATCGGGATCGTGCCGGATGTTAATGGATGATGGCCGAGAGCAAAAAGAATTTTTACTGGACTCACCAGATAAAGCTATTTTAATTGGAAAGATGATATGGCATGAAATGCATGAGTTTAGTGACGACTGCGTTTTGTTAGTGCTGGCAGACGACTACTATGATGAGTCTGATTATATAAGAAATTATGATGACTTTAAGGCATTGCTTTGAATGAAATGGCTTGAGAATAAGGAGGTTTTTATGATGGCCCAAAGATCTCTGCCGTAAACGCGTAGAAAAGGCAAGCTGTCAAGGATTTAGTCATCAGCGTTGTCATCTCTGTGATTATTTAGTTATATATTTCGACGGTACAGGTAATTATGCAGAGTTATTTTTGGTTGTATGGGGTAGCAATATTTTTTTCGTCATTTTTTTTGACTGCATTGTTACGTAAATACGCCATTGCGCGCAGCATTATAGATGTACCTAATGATCGAAGCTCGCATAAGGTCCCTACCCCGCGAGGCGGTGGTGTGGCGATCGTTGTTACCTTCTTAGCTGCATTAGGAGGCATCTGGTCCGGAGCGCTGATATCTTCAGAATTTGCAATTTCTCTTGCGGGCGCTGGTGCTGTCGTTGCGATCATTGGCTTCTTAGACGATCACGGACATATTCCCGCAAGATGGCGACTCGTTGGTCATTTCTTTTCCGCACTCTGGGCCCTGTTTTGGCTAGATGGGATGCCTCCTGTTACCATCTTCAGTATTACCTTCAACCTTGGCATGATCGGGTACCTGTTAGGTGCGCTGTATCTTGTTTGGATGTTGAATCTGTTCAACTTCATGGATGGAATCGATGGAATTGCAAGTGTCCAGGCCATGTGCGCATGCCTCGGAGGGGTTGGCTTGTACTGCGTCGTCGGTTCCAGTAGTTCAGCGGTTGTCTGCAGCGCGCTTGCAATTGCTGTGATTGGCTTCCTGGTGTGGAACTTCCCCCCAGCCCGAATTTTTATGGGCGATGCAGGCAGCGGATTCCTTGGGGTCGTGCTAGGCATTTTGTCGCTGCAAGCCGCATGGGTTTCCTCTTCGATGCTTTGGGGGTGGTTGATTTTAATGGGGGTTTTCATTGTAGATGCTACCTTCACACTTATCAGGAGGCTGGCAAGAGGTGACAAAGTCTATGAAGCGCATCGAAGCCATGCATATCAATTTGCCTCACGTCATTATCGTAGTCATAGGATTGTCACGTTGGCGGTGTTAGCGATTAACGTATTCTGGCTTGCACCACTTGCTTTTATTTGTGTGATTTATGACGTTGAAGGGCTATCAATGACCGCGTTGGCATACCTGCCTCTGGTTTTGCTGGCGTTCAGATTTCATGCTGGCGAACTGGAAAGCCCGCGTGAGTAAGCGCCGCACAATGCTATTTTCGTGGCCTTTTATAGGTGCAATAATAGATGTCGCTTGCTCCGACAAATCAAAATATTCTAAAGGATTTACATATGAACGTCCCTTTTCTGGATCTTAAGGCGATAAATCAGGATTGCCGTGAGAAGCTAATTCAAGCGATGACGGATGTCTTGGATTCTGGTTGGTATATCCAGGGACAAAAGCTCAGCGAGTTCGAGCGGAAATTTGCGGAATACTGCGGTACTAAATTTTGCCTCGGAGTGGCAAATGGCTTGGACGCACTGACTCTTACGCTGCGTGCATGGAAAACTATGGGTAAGTTGAAGTCGGGGGACGAGGTCATTGTTCCTGCCAACACTTATATTGCCAGTATCTTGGCCGTAACAGAGAACGACTTGGTTCCCGTATTGGTAGAACCGAATGACGAGACTTTCAATCTATGCCCTGAAAACGTCAAGCGCGCCATTACTCCCCGAACGCGAGTAATGCTGCCTGTTCACTTATACGGCCAACTTGCAGATATGCCGGAACTTATGGCAATTGCTTCTGAGCATAACTTACTGGTATTGGAAGATTCCGCTCAATCTCATGGCGCGCAAATTGATGGACGCAAATCTGGAAGCTGGGGAGATGCTTCAGGGTTCAGTTTTTATCCAGGAAAAAATCTAGGAGCGCTGGGTGATGCTGGTGCAATCACGACCAACGATCCAGAGTTGTATGAAGTATTAAAGGCGCTGCGTAATTACGGCTCTCATGAAAAGTACAAAAATATATACCAAGGTGTGAACAGCCGGCTGGATGAAATCCAAGCGGCTATTCTGAGCGTGAAACTCGAAGTTCTGGATGGCCAAACGACCCATCGCCAAAAAATTGCAAATATTTACCTTGGGAATATTAAGAACGACACAATCAAACTCCCACTAGCTATTAGTTCAGCACAGCATGTGTGGCACCTATTTGTCATTCGTAGCTCGCACCGGCAGGCACTACAAAAGTTTTTAATGGATAATGGTGTTCAAACGCTAATTCATTATCCTATACCACCTCACAAACAGGATGCGTACCCAACCTTAAAAAGCCTTGAGCTTCCTGTGACTGAAAGAATGCACGAGCAGGTTCTGAGTCTGCCTATGGGACCTACGTTGTCCGTGGAAGAGGCGTTATATGTTGCGCAAGTATGTAACCGCTTCGTAGGCAAGAGTTAAGTAACTCTTATGAACTTGCTGAAGACAAGTGCGCTCAATAGTATTGCGGTACTCATGAAGATGCTTACGCTCTTGGGTATTAATAAAGTACTTGCTGTGTATGTAGGTCCGTCAGGTTATGCCGCGTTAGGTCAGTTTCAAAATGCGATACAGATGATAACCACATTTGCAAGTGCTTCTATCAATACGGGGGTTACAAAGTATACTGCTGAATATCATGACGATGAAGCAAAACAGCGTACGATCTGGCGAACCGCAGGCACGCTTGCATTGATTGGTTCGGTTTCGTCGGGCGCATTAGTTGCTTTATTTAATAAGCCCTTGGCAGGTTGGTTCTTAAAGGACACCTCGTTAGGAGGTGTTTTTATCTGGTTTGCCGTAGGTCTGGTGTTTTTCAGTTTTAATACATTACTTCTGGCTGTGCTGAATGGGAAGAAAGAAATACCACGGTATGTGGCCGCCAATATTTCAGGCAGTTTATTTGCCTTGGTCATCACTGCTGTCATGGCGCAACAACTTGGATTATACGGTGCGCTTGTTGCGCTTGCGATTTATCAGTCTCTTTCATTTTTTGTGACGTTGTTAATTTGCAGAAAACTGCATTGGTTCCAAATGCAGCATTTTATAGGTCGTATTGATCGCGACTCAGCAATAAACCTTTCAAAGTACGCAGCAATGGCATTGACCTCAGCCGTTTGTGTCCCTCTCAGCTTGATCCTAGTGCGTGATCATTTAGGGGCAAATTTTGGTTGGTCTGTCGCAGGTTATTGGGAGGCGATTTCACGTTTAAGCGCGGCCTACCTTATGTTGGTCACCACGACGTTAAGTGTTTATTATCTGCCCCGATTATCCGAGCTCACGGATGTTAAAGAAACCATTAAGGAATTATCGCTTGGTTATAAAGTGATTATGCCGCTTACGATAGTGGGGGGCGTTATATTATACCTTATGCGTGACTTTGTGATCGAACTCCTGTTTACTCGCGAGTTCTCACCAATGCGTGAGTTATTTGCATGGCAGATGTTCGGTGATGTGTTAAAAATTGGTGGATGGATATTAGCCTATTTTGTTTTAAGTAAGGCGATGTATAAATTTTATATCGTTGCTGAGATTACTTTCTCCATCAGTTTTGTGGGCCTGGTATGGTCGTTGACGGAGTACTTTGGAGTTCAAGGTGTCGTTATTGCCTATGTCATTAATTACGCCTTGTATTGGGTGGTAATGGCCGCTTATACCTATAGATTTTTAAAAGCTCAGAGGTAACGTTATGTTGAAGACTTTGTGCGTTTTTGGTACCCGACCGGAAGCTATTAAAATGGCACCCGTAGCGATTGCTTTGGGTAACGATCCTAGCGTTGACGCAAAGATTTGCGTGACTGGGCAGCATAGGGAAATGTTGGATCAGGTTCTTAACCTTTTTGAACTTGTGCCTGACTTCGATTTAAATATTATGAAACCTTCGCAAGACTTGACTGATGTAACCGTCAGAATTCTTGAAGGTTTAAGAAGTGTTTTTGCCGAATTTGTACCTGACGTAGTTCTGGTTCACGGCGATACGGCAACTACCTTCGCTGCCAGTCTTGCTGCTTACTATCACAGAATACCGGTGGCACATGTGGAGGCAGGTCTGCGAACGGGGGATATTTACTCCCCGTGGCCAGAAGAGGGTAACCGTAAGTTGACTGGCGCACTGGCCAATCTTCATTTTGCGCCAACGCAGACTTCTCAGGCCAATTTATTGAGAGAAGGGGTTTCAGAAAAAAATGTGCTTGTAACGGGTAATACCGTTATTGACGCACTCATGATGGTTATCGATCGTTTGAAAACGGATGAGCAGCTCAGAAAAAGCGCATCTAAGCCGAGTTCATTTATTTCTACCGAGCGACGCATTGTATTGGTAACAGGGCATCGTCGCGAGAGCTTTGGCGACGGATTTGAGCGTATCTGCGAAGCACTGGCTCATATTGCAAATACTCATAAGGATGTCGATATTATTTATCCAATGCACATGAACCCTAATGTGCGCGAGCCAGTGAATAGGGTATTAAAAGATATAAAGAATGTGTATTTGATTGAACCATTAGATTATCTGCCTTTTGTATATCTCATGGAGAAATCATATCTCATCCTTACTGACTCAGGTGGGATTCAGGAGGAGGCTCCTTCTCTGGGTAAGCCAGTTTTGGTTATGCGGGATACCACAGAAAGACCAGAAGCACTTAAGGCTGGCACGGTCAAACTCGTAGGCACCGATGTACAGACGATGATCGCAGAGGTTGATGAGCTTCTGAATAGCCAGTCTGCCTACGATAAAATGTCATTCGCCCATAACCCTTATGGTGATGGTAATGCCTCACGTCGTATAGTTGAAACCTTGAAGATGATTTTTAATAAATCGTAAAGTGTAGAGAAATTATCTCTAATTAAAACCTAAACTTCCTATGTTTAGGTTTAGATTTTTAGAAAGGGCGTGCAGTGGACCATCACAACAGAAATCAATTCGAACGTGATACTAGAATACAAAACTTTTTTTTGTTTTCGATTTCGATGGTCTTTTTCCCTATTTTGCCAGGGGTTTCTGAAACTCAGCCGTTATTGTTATTGGCCTTGGGTGCGGTATGTTTGCTGACCGGGCGCCTATTGATAAATATCTACACCTGGATGTTGTTCTATTTCTCGGGCCTCCTGTTAGCAATTGCATATTTTTCAGATTTTAACCCTGAATTTTTGTCGGAATTGTCAAAATTAATCTTGGTGCTAACGTTGGTGGTGCTTGCCTATCCATGGATTGGTTTTGGGAGCAAAGGCTTTTACAGATTATTTGTAGCGATTCATTTATTTATCGCATTAATGGCATCGTTAAATTTGACTTCTTGGTTGGCCAGTTATTTTGGACGTTATACGACGTTAGAGGGAGGGCGAGGTATATCATACCTTGCAAGTGAACCCTCCTATGCCGCTACTTATTTGTTCTATGTCGCCTTGGTATACACGTTGGGACTGAATAAGGGAGTTTTCAATTCACGGCTTATGCAATGGACATTACTGATTTTACTGCTTAGTACTTATTCGTTAATGGGGTTTCTATTCTTTGTTTTGGTTTTGGCTGTCGATATTTCTTTGGGAAAGGTATACAAGAAAATTGTCGTAGGAGCGTTCGCCCTGATGGGCGGTGTACTATTTTTCTTCGCTGTTGATCGAGTGTCAACCGAGCTAATCCCATTGGTGGCTTCTATGTTCTCCGGTGAGGTGGGGCTTTTACAATGGTCGTTAAACTATCCAAGTGCCAGTACTCGCTTTATTTTGAATGGGAGTGCCATATTAGATGGCCTCCAGCGGTTTTTCTATTTTCCTGAGCTTTCCTTTAATGACGCACTACCCTCGATACTCAACAAATATGGGCTTGGGCCTATACTCTATGAGCATGAAGTGATTGGCGGATTGCATTCAGAAGGTGTTGTATTGAAGCCACAAGCGCTTTTTCCTTACGTTGTCTATATGTTTGGAGTTTTCGCGATACCTTTGCTTTTGTTCCCTGTCTATGTTGCTTTGAAAGTAATTAGTATGCAAAAGTATTTGTTATTTTTTGTTTGCTTGGCGCTGATATTTATTTTCTTTTTCTATCAGTCTCAATACGTCAACCCGATCCAGTTTTTCGTGTTTGTCGCAATCTATAAGTTTTTTCAAAAAGCTGAGGCGCCCTTATGAATTTTATTTTTTATAATCCCAGTAAAATTGTTGGGGGGGCAGAACATCTTTTTTTCAGGCTGTACGAGCTTTACAGGGAGCAAGGCCACAACTGCAAGGTTGTGGACTATGCTAACGGTGCTTTTTCACAGTTGGGCGTGCCGGCGCAGGACGTCATAGCTATTTCAAGTATTCGCGAAAAATTCACTGCGACTTGCGACGTCTTTGTGCTGCCGCCGAATATGGCGTATGAGGCTTTACGTAATGTGTTGATGGACGAGGGTAGCAAGGTTATTTTTTGGTCCATTCACCCTTATAATTGCATTCCGATTTTGCCTTTCGCTTTTTATAAAAAACTGGAAGCTTCGAGTTTTCTTAAAAAAATTATAGATTTCGTATTGCTTAGATCGCAGATTAAATATGCACGTTCTTTGTTTAAGTCTGCGTCCGACCAGAATGCGTTATTGTTTATGGATCGGGAAAATTACAGTTTCGGTCAGAAATTTATAAAAGGGCAGGTAGCAAAGCATTTTTTACCTATACCGTCGCCCGTGATTTCTGACATTAGAGTTCAAAATAACGTTGAGCGGGAATCGCTAAATTTTTTCTGGATCGGCAGGCTTGTCGATTTTAAAATTGGCGCATTAAATCGCGTCATTCTAGATCTGGACACTTGGAGTCGAAGGCAAACTGTCGATGTAATCTTGCATATAGTAGGCAGCGGGGATTCAGAAGACAAAATCCTTACTGCTGAATATTGCAAGATAAAAAAGTATGGGTATGTGGATAACGCTACACTGCATGAGTTGTTAGCAACTACGGCCGATGCTGTATTCAGCATGGGCACTTCCATCTTGGAAAGCGGCGCAATCGGTGTGCCTTCATTGATAGTCATGCCGACCTATGAAGCAGTTGGAGCGGAGCGCTCCTACATGCCATTATCGGAGACCGTAGAGTTCGATCTCGGCGCGTTTTCTGCCACCCAAGGTGTGAAAAAGTTCGAAGAGTTGGTGGAAGCCGGATATCTAGAGAGTCGCTACGGAGAGTCCTGCAAGAGTTATGTGCTGCAAAATCACGATCTCGCCCGGGTTGCTGAGCAGCTTGTGGTGATGGCGCAAAATTCAAATTTCAGATTTAAAGAGATCAAAAAATCTCATAGAAAGTTTTTTATGTCTAGATATATTTTTTCTGTTCTAAAAAGAAAGTGAGGTCGAATTTGCGTATTTTATTTGTGGGGACTGAGATTTCTTTAAAAAATAGCCCGGAGGGGATCGTATCTCGAGCTCTTTTGGAGGGATTTATAAGAAACGGCTGCAAAGTGGACCTGATTTCCCCTTATTTGCCGGATAATATCGAAGGGCTTAATCAATATTTTTCCTATAATGCCAAAGAAAATTTTGTAGTAAATAAGCTGTACAAAAAAATCACTGGCTTCGAAGGCGGTGGCTTTTATGACTACTGCTGCAACTTGGTAGGAGGCATGGACATCAATGAATATGATGTGGTTTTTATCCGAAGCGATCCAGTTTCCCTTCATCGGCTGGCGCTATTTGTCAATAATAAATTCGGCAAGCAATGTGTTTGCTCTTTTGGTGATGTTGGATCGGTAAATCCGTATTACTCAGGTGGTCTGCTGACAAGTTTGCGCAAAAAAAATCTGGTTAATCTCGAGCGAAAACTAATAGCTGGAGGAAATATCGTAACCCAGACTAACCAACGGAGCATTGAACTTTATCGTGATGCTGGTTTTGATGTGTCAAGGTTTTGTGTACTACCTAACCCGATCGTCAGCAGCGTTGATAGAACTCAGAAGTTACTGACTGCCGAGGAGTTGGTTGGGTATCCTACGCCGGTTAGCCAATGTTATGCGAGCGTGGTTTCTACTGCGGGCAAGCATAAGCAAAACGTCGCGTTTATTGGGTCCTTTTATGGCGAGCGCAAACCTGACGCCATGCTCGAATTTTTCTCTGGTAGAGATGATGTCGCCCTTCATGTATTCGGAGGTGTCAGAAATATTTTGTTTGAAAAAAATGGTTTTGCTTACCGCTGGATGCGCGAGAAAGGGCTTGAAAATCTGACTAAAGCCGCCGAGAAAGAAGGTGTAAAGAATTTTTATATTTGGCCATTCATGCCAATTGCATTAATAAATAGCCTTGTAGTAAATCAGTTTGAAGGTTTAATTAATGTAGATGCTAATTTTAAACCTAACCCTTTTCTGTCTTCAAAAGTTGTACAGTACCTTAGTTACAATAAATCAGTCTTTAATTTTAGTAATGAAGGTGCAACTGTCGACTTGTTAAAGGAGGCAGGAATTGAATATTTTATTGACTATTCAAATCCGGTTAGGGACGCAAGCCCATTTTCTGAAATTTCAGAAAAAACGCGCCCTACTATCGACCTGGCTGATTACTACTCAAGAGAAAGCGTTGTGCAACGCTTTATGGATAGCTATGCAAAGGAGAATATTTGAGCATGAAAATATTTTTGACTGGTCTAGGCTTTGTCGGGTCACAGTTGGTGACTCATCTCCTTAAATCGCCAGAAAACGAACTGAGGGTGGTTTCTCGCACCCCTAGTAAGGCGCTCCCGGCAGGAGTTCATTTTGAACAAGTTGACAGCTTGGAAAAAGTAACCGACTGGCCCGCCTTGATTGGTGATGCTGAAGTTATTATTCATACGGCGGCGCGCGTCCATGTTATGAGTGACAGTTGCACTGATCCCCTTGAGGAATACCGTAAGATCAACGTCCACGGCACCTTGGCTCTCGCCGAGGCAGCAGCAGCCGTTGGGGTAAAACGTTTTGTTTTCGTAAGCTCGATCAAGGTCAACGGTGAGGAAACTCTTCCAGGTGTCCCCTATAAGGCCGATGATGCACCTGCTCCCCGAGATCCCTATGGTATTTCAAAACTTGAGGCAGAGCGGGCACTTCAAGCGTTGAGTGTAAATACAGGTATGGAAGTCGTTATTGTTCGACCGGTGCTTGTATATGGGCCTCGGGTTAGGGCAAATTTTTACAATATGATGAATTGGCTATTCAAAGGGGTTCCGCTGCCATTGGGAGCAATCAACAATAAACGCAGCCTTGTATCCATTTACAACCTAGTAGATTTTATCGGTGTCTGTGCAAAGCATCCTGATGCAGCTAATCAGACTTTTCTTATCAGTGATGGCCAAGATTTATCGACTACGGAGCTGCTTCGAAAGATGGGGAGGGCACTGGGCGTCTCTGTTCGCTTGATACCGGTACCGGCGTCGATTTTGAAATTTGCAGCTTCCATTCTAGGTAAGTCAGGTATTTCTCAGCGCCTGTGCGGGTTTTTGCAGGTAGATATAGAAAAAAACCGGCAATTACTGAACTGGGTTCCTGTTTGTTCAGTTGAGGAGGGCTTGGCCAACACCGCCCAGGATTTTCTCAAGGGACATAAGCTCTAAAAGTTGCTATGGCGGTTCGCTGGGCCGGTGGTATAGATGGCTCGCGGTTTTATTTTTGGCTTAAAGCCTTGTTAATGACGCAGCCTACTTGAACGGACGTTATTCAAGGGGCATGTAGTGGCGAATCTTATAATGGATAAACCTCAAGTTAATTTTATACAGGCACTAAGGGCGATTGCGGCTTTAATGGTTCTTGTCTGGCATTTTCGATCTTCGGTTAAAGGCGAGTTTGAGGCATCAGCGCTGAATATATTTTTCGCTAATGGTTTTTCCGGCGTCGACATATTTTTCGTCATCAGCGGATTTATTATGATTTACTCTACTGGCGATAAGCCTGGTGGAGCCCTCAGTGCTATTTTATTTTTGGTGAAACGGTTCGCCAGGATTTGGCCATTATATGCAGTAGGCACGCTGCTTTATGTAGTGTTTCTATTATCGCTTGGATGGTTCACCAGTGAGGAGTACAAGAAGTTGTTGCCTAGCCTCATATTTTATCCAGTTACGCCTGCACCAACGCTGGATGTGGGGTGGACCTTAAATATTGAGATGTACTTTTACTTGATATTTGCACTTTCATTGTTTTTCGACAAGCTCCGTTGGTATGTTGCTGGCGTATGGATTGCAGGCACCGTAATTTTGCAGAGTCAGCTTTCGGGATTTGCGGATTGGGTTGGAGAGTCCTCGCTAATACTTCCTATCTTGAATCAGGCTATTCATCCCTGCATCCCTGAGTTCTTTGCAGGCATGGTGCTGGGAAAGTTTTTTATGTCGAAGACATTCATCTGCAAAGAAGTTGGGCTTGTTATCGCCGGTTTGTTGGTGACATTTGCGCTGTGGCAGTATCTAAGTAGTTTCTCGGCGAAACCGGGAATCACTGGTATGGGGATGGGAGCTGTCTCGTTGGTCGCGGCGTTTGTTGTGGCAGAAAAGTCAGGATGTGGCTGGCGCCCAGGGCCTTTTTTGATGTGGGTCGGGAAAATTTCATTTTCGATTTATATTTTGCATACAACTGTCGGTCTCACTGTCACCCGCATACTTAATCAGCATGGTATGTCAGATTATACTCAATCAATTGGTTATCTCGCGTTTCTTATAATGATTGTTTTTGCACTGTCGGCGGTGAGTCATGAGTACATCGAGGTTAGACTTAGTCAATGGCTTTCCAAATTCATGACGCGCGCGGTTTATTCCTCGGTAACGCGTCATGCAAAGAGCGAAGCAACGGTAGATAAGTTATGAGCGGGCCGGCCTCTGTCGAGACCTCAGCTTTTGCTATGTTATTCTTAATTCTACTACTAAAATGTGCCATTGGAGTTGGCTTTCGATCAAGCCACAGGCACGGAGATTTTTATGAATAGGTTGCGTGTATTTCTTTTGGGACTACCTCGCCGGCAAAAGCGTCTGATTCAAGTATCCGCAGACGTCGTTCTGGTGTGGGCGGCCCTATGGATGGCATTCGTCGTTCGATTGGGTGTAGATGACATGATCAACCCTTTCTCTCAGCATATCTGGCTCTTCCTCACAGCTCCTGTGATTGCAATTCCCCTATTCATACGGTTCGGAATGTATCGTGCGGTAATGCGTTATTTTGGGAATGATGCACTGATCGCCATTATCAAGGCCGTAAGCTTGTCTTCGCTTGTACTTGGAGTTGTCGTTTACTGGTATAGCAACCATCAGAATATCGTCCCACGATCCATCATTTTTAACTATTGGTGGCTCAGCCTAATCATGGTCGGCGGTTTGAGGCTGGCGATGCGCCAGTATTTTCTCGGCGATTGGTTTGCTGCTGCACAGCACATGCCGTTTACCAGCCGCGATGATGGTCTGCCCAAAGTCGCTATTTACGGTGCCGGGGCTGCCGGAAATCAGCTCGTTGCGGCCCTGCGAATGGGAAGAGTCATGAGGCCAGTTGCTTTTATTGATGATGATGGCAGCATCGCTGATCGCGTTATTTCGGGTTTGCAAGTCTTTAAGCCCAAGAACATTCAACGAATGCTGGAAACGACAGGGGCTCAGGAAATCCTACTTGCAATACCCTCGTCATCTCGTGGGCGTCGGCGCGAAATTTTGGGGTTGTTGGAAAGCTTCCCAATCCATGTACGCAGTATTCCGGGATTTATGGATCTTGCTAGTGGACGGGTGAAAGTAGATGATATTCAGGAGGTCGACATTGCTGATCTGCTGGGGCGTGATGCGGTTCCCGCTCAGAGTGATTTGTTAGAGCGCTGCATTAGAGATCAGAGTGTCCTGGTGACGGGAGCGGGCGGCTCCATAGGTTCTGAACTCTGCCGACAGATCTTGTCGCTGCGCCCTAAGCTATTACTTTTATTCGAGCATAGTGAATATAATCTTTATAGTATTTTATCCGAGCTTGAACAACGGATAACTCGCGAATCTTTACCTGTGCGGCTCTTGCCTATTCTAGGGTCCGTTCGAAATCAGAAAAAATTACTTGATGTGTTTAATACATGGCGCGTTGATACTGTTTATCACGCTGCAGCTTATAAGCATGTACCAATGGTTGAGCACAATATTGCTGAAGGTGTATTTAATAATGTTATTGGTACGCTAAATACAGCGCAGGCTGCGATACAGGCAGGTGTTAGTAATTTCGTATTGATATCGACAGATAAAGCAGTTCGTCCCACGAATGTAATGGGAAGTACCAAGCGGCTGGCAGAGTTGACGTTGCAAGCGTTAAGTCGTGAGGTCGCACCGATCCTATTTGACGATGATTCAAATTTGCCTCAAGTTAATAAAACACGCTTCACGATGGTGCGTTTCGGCAACGTACTAGGTTCTTCGGGATCCGTGATTCCACTGTTCCATCGACAGATAAAATCAGGAGGTCCCCTAACTGTTACGCACCCAAAAATTACGCGTTATTTCATGACGATTCCCGAAGCAGCTCAGCTTGTAATCCAGGCTGGCTCAATGGGCCAAGGGGGGGACGTATTTGTATTGGATATGGGAGAACCTGTAAAAATCGTTGAATTAGCGGAGAAAATGATTCATTTGTCAGGACTTAGTGTTCGTTCAGAAAAAAATCCTCATGGAGATATCGCTGTTGAGTTTACTGGATTGCGCCCAGGTGAAAAACTGTATGAAGAGTTGCTGATAGGAGATAACGTAGTTGCAACTCAACATCCGATGATTATGAGTGCAAACGAGGATTTCTTGACGTGGGAAGTTCTGAAACTCAAGCTCGCGGGCCTTCTTGCTGCTTTAGATGTCGATGACTATTCCAAGGTTCGTGAGCTATTAAGGGACACGGTTAGTGGCTACTCGCCTGATAGTGAAATAGTTGATTGGGTCTATCAGCAGCGCCGCTTGGAGCCTTAGGTCTACGTTATCAACAAAACTATCGGCACTTTTCGCATGTGTGCCGATAGGTCTCTTTTCAGGTTCTTGATAATTGTTCTTGTTTTTTCTAGGTCCTGTAGACTATTAGCCTGTTTCAGTTCGGTATTTCTACTTAAAATTCATTATTTTTTATCCGGCAGGTCTCTAAAGAAATCATGCTGACTTTTTTGGGTGCCGAACATCATGTCATATTGAATCGAATGATATTCCAGTAACGATCGGTTTTCGTGCCCGCGCCAATTTTCGACCCATTGACCATTCTTATTTAGCAGCGTACGGCGATCCACTACGGGCAGCTCCTCACTAATTTTCCTGAGAACACCGGAGTAAAATGGATGTTGGATGCCCAGTTCTTTTGTTATTAGGCTCGGGAGCATGCTCGGACTTAGTACGCTGCTCGTTTGCGGGCCTTTCGCGCCAGTGATTGAAGACCAAACGACTAGTGGTGTTTTCCGGAGGTGCGCATATTCACTTATGGTCAATGGGTCGGAAGTCGAACTTTTGATAAGTCCGGACTCTCTATACGCTGCCAAGTTTGGTCCTAAGTATGGCGTGTGGTCGCCAAAGAAAATCAATAAACTTGGTCGTGCTCGCAAACTGAGTTTTCCCATCAGTGATGTTAGGGCATTATTTGAATCGTAGATGCCTTGGCTATAAGTTTGTACTGCGTCATATTCCTTAATTTCTTTTTCTATCCCAGCAGTGATAACTGGCTGGTTATATCTGTTCTTTTCATAAGGCCCATGGTTTTGCATAGTAACTACGAACATTGCCGTTGGTTGGTTCGTTGTTTCCAGGGTCTCATATAACTTGGTCATCAGCGCACTATCACTAACAAACGGGCCGCGGTTTTCAAGTCCAGGCATATCTTCGAGCCCCATGAAATGCTCAAATCCTAAATATTTATAAACATTCTCGCGGTTCCAGAAATTCTTATAGTAAGGGTGTATGGCTATCGTTTTATATCCGTGCGATTTTAATGTCCAAATTATCGAAGGTATATTTCCGTGTATGTATTGTTGATAAGGTACGGAACCTGATGGAAGGAATGCGTTCGAGAAGCCCGTGAGTAATTCGAATTCGACGTTTGCAGTATTGCCCCCTTGGCTAGGCGAAAAAATATCGCCCGAAGAGAGTGCACGTATAGTAGGCATTGGGTCTGGTGTTGAGTGGACACTTGGTAGACGAGTTGGATCCCAGAAGGCTTCGCTCATGATGATGATGATATCTGGTTTCTGGCCTTTATCAGTTGCCAGTTCTTCGTCCTGCTCAACAAACAGTGCGTGATTATTCGCTAATGCGGTTTCGACGGGCATCTTTGGATGGGCTATTAACGCTGACTCCATATTCATTGCAAAGGCTAAAAGGAAACCATTCTGCCTGTAATTTTCAACTTGAACCCAAGGCATGGCCTGAATTTTGAGTACTTCCTGTACCCATCTCTGTCCTATCGTGGTATTTGCGCAAAATAGTATAGCTAGCAATGTCAAGAGACTTGAAATAACTACAGGCCGTCCGGGAGACTTACACCGCTGCTTTTTATAGAGAACGCTTATAATCCAGAGCGTCAGCGCTGCAAGTATTAAACCAATTGCGAGCCCGCTGAATGCGAGATATGATTTTTCATTGACGAGCTCAGGCAGTAGTTTGTAAACCTGATCTGCAAAAATAAAATCCCATGGATATAGTGGCTCTGACAAATAGCTAAGTTTCTGTCGGCTGATCAGAGCGATAAGTAACAAAGGAAGGCTAATTGGTAGAATTGAGAAGTATCGTCTTTGTAGAAGCGTATCAAAAACAATAAAAACACTTGCCATGACTAGCACAGTCACAGCGGCCTCTGTTGTAGAGACTTGCAGGAAGCTCATTGTCAGTACATTCAGTCCCGCGCAATACTCTATCAGACATACTATTAGAGTTGATAATAAAAGGTAGACTAAACCTTCACATAAAAACCGCAGTATGCTGCTGCGTAATGTTGCAATTTTGCTCACTATCAAGGTCCTGAATAGGCGGGCGTACGTAACTGAGCATTCTATTAGTTCAGCGCGAATATTTCGAAACATTCCCAGAGTCTTCTCTGGTGAAATCGTGATGGACCGTCTTTCAGGTTTTTCCCTTGATCATCTTGTGCGTTTCCTTATCAAAAGCTCGAATGAGCCCATTGCATTCGATGCCTTGGGCTTGGTGAAGTTGATCCGAGGAAAGGTTGGGGAGCTAAATCAGCTTACTCATAAGCCTTGTCTTAGTCTGGGCAACAGCTTCTTTCGTAATTTCGAATAGAAGGTTTAGCTCTGTTTCCCCTGTTTTAACAGCCCCCATCTTTTCATGGAATGAGATCACTCGGTCGTTACCCTTTCGCACGTCAAAATGTGATTTTGCAAAATCCAGGTGCTCAAAAGCAAACTGGTAAACCAAAAATGCGCTTTCTAGTGCTGCGTATCTCGTCTTGTCCTCGTTTAATATCCAGCTTCCCCAGCAGAATGAGTCTTCTTTCAAATCGTAGATTCTAACGGTACCACATGGAGTGCCATCAAGCCGTTCGATAATAAAATAATACTGAATACCTTCAACTTCATCGTTTTTATATTGTTTGATCCACTCTTTTTGAGCTTCAACACTCGGGTTTACTGAGGAAAGGAACTGATTGTATCTATCATCGAGGCGAAGTTTCAGAACGAACTCAGCATCCTGTTCCTCAATCAGTCGCAGTTTTACAGTCTTCGATTGCAAATCCATGGGCTCTCTCGTTTACTGGGTTTTGTCTTGGCATGATACAGATTTTCCGACGCTCGCTGAAAGTCGCCAGTCATCTTTGGATAAGGTGTGGCGCTTGCTGATCTGACATAGGCGCCGAAATGCTGCGTCGGCGTGTGTTCATACCTTGTAATACCCTCTTTTTTGACACCCTCCACCCATCGCCTAACGTAGAAAAGCAGCTTCGGAAAAGCTGCTTTTCTCTCTTACCGATGTCATGGAGCGTCACCAATGCAAAACCTCTACCTCTCATCCCTCATCTTCGCCTTCCTCACCAGCCTCTCCGTCGCCACCACCGCTGCGCCGTCCATCAAGCCGGAACCCCCAGCCCCCATCTCCACCCAAATGGCCAAGACCGAGCAATCCACCAAGGTCAACCTTAACGCCGCCGACGCCGAAACCCTGCGTCGCGATCTGTTCGGCATTGGTGCTTCCAAGGCGAAGGCAATCATCGCCTATCGCGAGAGCAACGGCCCGTTCGCGGCGGTGGATGAGTTGCTGGAAGTGAAAGGCATCGGCAAGGCATTGCTGGAAAAGAATCGCGACAGGCTGGTTATTAATTGAGGGTGTGAAAACAGCGCGGAGGGCCGGTCATAGACCGGCCTTTCCTTTAACTAACGGACCTTGCGATTTCCTCACTGACGCAGCATTGGCACGAAACGTGGTTACCTCTTCCTCAGTGATTGTTCAACGATCTCGAGGAAACAATGCCACTCACTTTATCTTTAGCCGACCAGATCGCCCTGGAACTGCGCGCCGACATCATCGGCGGCCGGCTGTTGCCAGGCATGCCGCTGATCGAGACCGACCTGGTCAAAGCCTACAACGCATCCCGCAATACGATTCGCGAGGCGCTGCATCGTCTGGGCCAGGAGGGGCTGACTCGCTATATCCGCAACAAGGGCGTAATGGTTCGGCGCTTGGAGCGAGCAGAGGTGCGCGACCTTTTCGCCGTCCGTCGCACCCTGGAATTGCAGGCCATAGCCCAAAGCGGCCCGCTGACGGACGCTCAATCAGGCCGTATGCAAAACGCCATCGACGCCACCACCCTGGCCCGGGAGCGCGAAGACTGGCGAGCCGTGGCCACTTACAGTCTTATGTTTCACCAGCAGATCGTCGCGTTGATGGGCAGCCCGTTGTTCGACGAGTTCTTCGCCCAGGTAATAGCCCAGTTGCGTCTGGCGTTCTGCGCCGCGCCGGATGAGCAGCGGTTCCAGTCACCCTGGCTGGAGCGTGACCATGAGATATACACATTGCTAACCCGCAACCAAACCCAGGCCGCCAGCGAGGCGATGAGTCTGTACCTGGATGACTCGGAACACCTTTCTCTCGCCTTGTTTGATCACCCTTGATGGAGGAGTGCCCCATGTACAAAGACTATCCCGCCGCGTATCAGGTCAGCAAAGGTTCGGCGTTGCAGGTGGATACGGCGTTCTATGAGCGTATTCGTGATCAGAAAAGCCAGCGTACGTTGATCGAACAGTTTGAGGTGCCGATTCGAACGGGGCGGGCATGGAAGGTGCCGGCCGGGCATGTGTTCCGTGTGACCACACCTGTGGGGCCGCAGGTGGGGGACTTTAATGTCTGGAACGCCAACGACCCGCGCGAACGTTTGTGGGCCGCGCGCACTCGGCAGCTTCAAGGCGCCCATGTCAGCACCCATGATCGGCTGTGGTCGAACCTGCCTTTTCTAAGGCCCTTGGTCACTATTACCGATGACAGCCTGGCCAGCTACGGCATTGATGAACACGGTGGGCGTTTGCACGATTTGCTGGGGACGCGGTGCGATCCCTATGTGAACCGTATGCTGACGGGGGAGGACTTTCATCACCATTGCCATTCGAACTTGACCCGTGCGGTATTGCCCCATGGGCTGACGGAATTCGATGTGCATGATGTGTTGAATATTTTCCAGTGCACTGGGCTCAATCACGATGACATGTACTTCATGAAGGCCTGTCCGGCGCAAAAGGGCGATTACCTGGAGTTCTTTGCCGAGATTGATCTGCTGTGTGCATTGTCGACGTGCCCTGGCGGGGATTTGTCGTTGCCGATGTGGGGGCCGGAGGCGCAGGACCCGTTGACGGTGTGTCGTCCGTTGGGGGTTGAGATCTATAGGCTGGAGGACGAGTTGCTCAATGGCTGGAGCCAGCCTGAGCGTGCGGCCTATAAGGGGCAACATGGGTTGCATATTGCCAAGGCGGAATGGGAGTAGGGGGCTGCTTCGCAGCCCAGCGGGAGCAAGCTCCCTCGCCACGGGGTTACACGCGATTTATCTGTCTTGCGCATCCTTGGCATCAGCCTGGGCATTGCGCTCGGCTACGCGTTTACGTTGTTCGTCGGTGAGTTCCACCTTGTTGGCGCTGTCACGCAGCATCATCAGGCCACCGACGATCGATCCGATCGCTACTACCATAATCAACCATGCATACCACGGCATAAGACGCTCCTTGAGGCAGAGGTTCGTGGGAGAATTTTCCCACGGTAATCACTGCTTTGAGTGACGGGCTTTCTGAGTAGTTCAGTGTAGGCCCGTTCTGCCTCATAGGCGCTATTGTCCGGTCAACATCGCATCTGCCGGTGCATCGACGCGGTCTTGTGCGGTCATCTGGAAGTAGATGAAACCCACCGCCATGAAGCCCAGGAAGATCAGCCCGATCAAGGCATTAAACCAAGCCATTGCCACCAGGCACACCACCGCCAGTACCAGTGCGATACCCGGCACGATGGGGTAGCCCGGCGCGCGGAAGGTGCGTTCCAGCAGTGGCTCGGTCTTACGCAGTTTGAACAGGCTGAGCATGCTCATGATGTACATGACAATGGCACCGAACACCGCCATGGTGATCATCGCGGCGGTCAGGGTCATGCCGCCCAGGTTGATCAGGCCGTCGCTGTAGATGGCGGCGATGCCCACCACGCCGCCGGCGAGGATGGCCCGGTGCGGTGTCTGGAAGCGTGAGAGTTTGGCCAGGAAGGATGGCAGGTAACCGGCGCGGGCCAGGGCGAAGAACTGGCGCGAGTAGCCGAGGATGATGCCGTGGAAGCTCGCCACCAGGCCGAACAGGCCAATCCATACCAGCATGTGCAACCAGCCGGAGCTGTCGCCCACCACGGTTTTCATCGCCTGGGGCAATGGGTCGTTGATGTTCGACAGGGTGCGCCAGTCGCCTACGCCGCCAGCGAAGAACATCACGCCCATGGCCAGGATCACCAGGGTCAGGATGCCGCTGATATAGGCTTTTGGAATCGTGCGCTTGGGGTCCTTGGCTTCTTCAGCGGCCATGGCCGCGCCTTCGATGGCGAGGAAGAACCAGATGGCGAAGGGGATGGCGGCAAACATCCCGGCAATCGCCGGGGCACCGAAGGTGTCGGAACCGGCCCAGCCGTTGAGGGCGAAGTGGCTGAAGCTGAACGCCGGGGCGACTACGCCCATGAATACCAGCAGTTCGGCGACGGCCAGCACGCACACCACCAGCTCAAAGGTGGCGGCGAGTTTCACCCCGAGGATATTCAGGCCCATGAACACGATGTAGGCGCCGACGGCGGCGTGCTTGGGGTCGAGTGCCGGGAACTGCACGTTCAGGTACGCGCCAATGGCCAAGGCAATCGCGGGCGGGGCAAAGACGAATTCGATCAAGGTGGCCAGGCCGGCAATCAAGCCGCCTTTTTCACCAAAGGCGCGACGACTGTAGGCAAACGGCCCACCAGCGTGAGGAATCGCAGTGGTCAGCTCGGTGAAACTGAAGATAAAGCAGGTGTACATCGCGGCGACCATCAACGAGGTCACTAGAAAGCCCAGGGTACCGGCGACGCCCCAGCCATAGCTCCAGCCGAAATATTCGCCGGAGATCACCAGCCCCACGGCGATGCCCCATAGATGCAAGGTGCCCAAGGTGGGTTTGAGTTGTGTGTTCATTGTGCTGCGCTCCCTGAACCGTTTGGAATGATTCAAGGTATTGCAGTGGCTATGCCAAGCCTCAGAACTGTGTCGTAAAGCAGTGCCTATGTCGCCGGGGGGACGGTTTGGCGTTTGAATGTGGCATGCGTTGCACCACATAAGTGCGGTGGTGACTTGGCGGGCGCTTTCGCGGGCAAGCCCGCTCCCACACTTGACCGAGTGTTAACTGAAAAGAAAGCAGTCTAATGTGGGAGCTGGGCTTGCCCGCGATGAGCATAGGTATCTACACAACTCTGTAGCGCTCAACGGTAACCACGATGCGAAGCGAGCCGCTCTTGATCTGCTTTTGATCTTAGGCGCCCCGTTAAACCACGCTGGCCG